>DATKMZ010000148.1:0-24443 GCA_035541575.1 Caulobacteraceae bacterium
TCGGTCATGTACGCTCGCTGCGTGGGAAGGTCATCACATCAGAACCTCGGAAGGCGGCCATCTTCCTCCGCCTTCCAGATGTCTCCCAGCGGAGAAATGGGCCCCCCGGCGCGGGGGCCGGGGGTGACGAGCGGATGGTTGGGAGGGAGCGCGCGCGCCTCGCGGCGACTAGTTGCGCCAGACCATGGCGGAGGTGAGTTCGTCGCCCTGGCCTTCGTAGTTGCGCAGTTCGTTGCGGCCGACCACCAGGTGATGCACCTCGTCCGGGCCGTCGGCGATGCGCAGGGTGCGCTGGCCGGTGTACATCTGGGCCAGCGGCGTCCACTGCGAGACGCCGGTGGCGCCGTGCATCTGGATCGCCTGGTCGATGATCTGGCAGACCCGCTCGGGCACCATGGCCTTGACCATGTGGATCCAGAGGCGGGCCTCGCGGTTGCCGAGCACGTCCATCGCCTTGGCCGCCTTCAGCACCATCAGTCGCATCGCCTCGATCTCGATTCGGGCGCGCGAGACCACCTCGAGGTTCTTGCCGAGCTGAATGATCGGCTTGCCGAATGCGGTCCGCGTGGTGGCGCGCTTGACCATCAGGTCGAGGGCGCGCTCGGCCTGGCCGATCGAGCGCATGCAGTGGTGGATGCGCCCCGGTCCCAGCCGCACCTGGCTGATCTCGAAGCCGCGGCCTTCGCCCAGGAGGATGTTCTCCTTCGGCACCCGCACGTTCTCGAGCTTGAGGTGCATGTGGCCGTGCGGGGCGTCGTCGTGGCCGAACACCGTCATCGGCCCGACGATGGTCAGGCCCGGCGTTGGGATCGGCACCAGGATCTGCGACTGGCGGAACTGCGTCGGCGCGTCCGGGCTGGTCTGGACCATGAGGATCATGATCTTGCAGCGCGGATCGCCGGCGCCGGAGATGTAGTACTTCTCGCCGTTGATGACCCACTCGTCGCCGACCAGCTCGGCGCGGCAGGCTATGTTCTTGGCGTCCGACGAAGCGAGGCCCGGCTCGGTCATGCCGAACGCCGAGCGGATCTCGCCGTTCAGCAGCGGCTTCAGCCACTTCTCCTTCTGCTCGGGCGTGCCGACCTTCTCCAGCACCTCCATGTTGCCGGTGTCGGGCGCGGAGCAGTTCAGCGTTTCGGACGCCAGCGGCTGCTTGCCGAGCTCGGCGGCGATGTAGGCGTAGTCGAGGTTGGTCAGGCCCCGGCCGATCTCGGAGGTGGGCAGGAAGAAGTTCCAGAGCCCGCTCGCCTTCGCCTTGTTCTTTGCGACTTCGAGCAGCTCGAGCTGGCCCGGCGCCCAACTCCAGCGTTCGGCCCGGCCCTCGCCCAGGCGGTAGAACTCGTCGGCGATCGGCGCGACGTTCTCGGCGATGTGGCGCTTGACCGCCTCGAACAGCGGCCGGGCCTCCTTTGACATGCCGAGGTTGTTGAGCTCGGCCTCGAGGTCGAGCTGGCTCGTGGTCGAAAGTTCGGTGTCGGTGATCGCGTTCATCGGCCTGGCCTCTCTTCGTTCGCAGAACGGGAAAACTCTCGGGGACGAACTGATACGCCTGCCGTCGCTGCTGTCTACGGCCGATTGAAACGCGTGTTCGAAATGGTCATGTCGACGGTGACCCGGTCGCCGGCCGTGATGTCGGTCTTGCGCCGCACGACCGTCTTCAGCGGCAGCAGGTAGGTCTCGTCCTTGGGGAAGAGCGCGGTCTTGAACGCGACGTCACCGATCCTCGCCTCGACGGGGATCATCCCCCAGCCATAGGAGACGAGCCTCGCCGCCCGCCTCAGCGCCTCGACATGCTCCGCCGGTATCGGCGCGTAGAAGAATGGCGATGGCCCGCGCCAATAGATGACGTCGGTCTCGAACCTGACCTCGAGAATGGAGCTGTCGCCGCCGACCATGAGTTCTCCTTAGAGCCGTCGCGGTCCGGTTCCGACAGCACTCGACGGCGGATCACCGCACCGCTGCGAGCAACTGGAGCGCCGCGACTACCGCCATCGCGCCCAGACAGTAGACGTGATCCAGCAAGACGCGGCGCGCGAGACGGGAGCGGGCCGAGGCGTCCCCCTCGCCGGCGCCCAGGCGGGCGGCGTTGCGCACAGTGCGGCCGAGGGCGAGGCCCACGGCGCTGAGCGTCAGGACCAGCGAGGGCCACGCGATCCACCACGGCGCCGCCCGGGCCGCGATCTCGGCGGCAAGCGCGGCGAGGGTCGCCAGCATGACCAGCGCCACGAGGCGGCCCATCGGGTGCGCCTCGGTCGTCACGCGACGGTAGTAGGCGCCGATCGACGCCAGCACATCGGGCGGCAAGTCGGCCAGCCCGTGCTTGCGGGCCTGCACGTCGAACATGAGGTCGAACCACAGGACGGCGATCAGGAACGAAGCTCCAGCGGCGGCGAAGGCGGGCATGTCGACTGTTCGCCCTCCTGGCGTGGCGTCTGGCTCGCGGCAGGGAGGCAAAGCACGGAGCAGGCCCTGACGTCCATTGGTCCGCCTAGGCCGCCCCGCCGCATGGATGAGCCGCTTGGCCGAGGCGGACGAGGCGCGGCAGGCTTAGACTCCCCCGGTCGGGAGCCAGTCTGGGGGCGATGATGATGATCGGTGACGGCGTTGGGCGACTGGGCGTCGTCTCGGCGGTTGTGCTGGCCCTGATCGCTCCTGCACGTGCGACGGCGGCCGACCTCGCCGGCAATGGCTGCTTCACGATGACGGAGGTCGTTTCGCAGACGTCGGGGGGCAGCTACCACACGAGTGTGACCGACACAGTCGCCGCGACTTGCCATCCTGGCGATCCGCCGGGGACGATCTACAACAGCGTGACCACCGTGGATTCGCACGGCGACCAGAGCTTCAAGACCGTGACCCAATATCCGTCCGGCGGCCCGATCTCAGGCTACAGCGAGTCGACCACCAATCCGGACGGATCGGTCACGACCACGAGCCGCATCACCAACAGCCTGGGCCAGACCACGACGACGACCGCGACCACGACGCCGGGCACAACGGCGGTAAAGCGCAGGCCGGCGACGGCGACCACGGTACGCTGATCGCGGCCTGCTCGCCGCGCTGCTCAGGGTTGGTCGCCGCAGTTCGCGTAGATCGTTCAGCCGACCGGCTGTCGCCAAGACTTTCATTTCGAGCCTGGATCGCCTTAACTCTGGAACGACGAGCGAACGACCGGCGCCGCCACACCGCCGACGTTTGGGGCCTTGGGGGGCGCGTCAATGACGATACTCGTGTGTGACGATCATCCGTTGGTCCGCGCAGCGATCGCCGCGACGGTCGCCGAGGTCGCGCCGCAGCGACCTGTCCTGACGGCAAAGGACTTCGGCGAAGCCTGGCGGCTGGCCGGGAGCGAGCCTGCGCTCGTCCTCTGCATTGTCGACCTGCAGATGCCCGGCGCCGGTCCCGGCGAGGGACTGCGCGGCATCCGCGACCGCGCGCCGGACGCCAAGATCGTCGTTATCACCGGCTCGGAGTCCGACGCGGACCTGCTGGCGGCGCTCGACCTTGGCGTCGACGGCTTCATCCCCAAGACCGCGGAGCCGGGCGTGGTCGAGGCGGCGATCCGGCTGGTGCTCGCCGGCGGGCGCTATCTGCCGCCGAGGGTCGCCGAGATCGTGTCAGGCCTGCGGGCCCGCGCCGCAACGCCCGCGCCGCCGGTGGAAGCGCCCTACGGGCGGATCAGCGAGCGGCAGCGCGAGGTGCTGCGCTTCTTGGCCCGGGGCCGATCCAACAAGGAGATCGCCGAGGTCATGGCGCTGTCGCCGGCGACGGTGAAGAGCCATGTGGCGCACATCTTGGCGGTGCTGGGCGCGGCCAACCGCACCGAAGCGGCGCTGAGCGCACGCGCCAAGGGCATGTACTGACGTGGCGGGCCGCCGCCCGCCTGCCGCCGCGCCGTCCGACGAATACCTGCGCGTCCGCGCCGCCGAGACCCGGCTGGAGATGGTGGTCGCCTGCCCGACGGCAGCGGTGGTGATGGGCTCGGCGATCTATGTCGACACGCTGTTCGCCCCGATCGCGCCGCCTTCGCTGCTGTCGGCCTGGCTGATCTATAACCTCGCGGTCGCCGCATCGATGGGCGTGGCGCCGATCGTGATCCTGGCGCGTCGGTTCAGCGACGCGGAGGTGCTGCGTCTATGGTCGCGGCTCGGCAAGGCTTTCGCCATCCTGCTTGATCTGGGGACGGCGGCTAGCGTCTGGATGCTGCTGCCCTACGCCAGCGAGCAGCTGCGGATCGTGATGGTGGTGCTCTATTCGGCCCTCATCACCGGCCAGCTGGCCACGCAGGCGGACTCGCCCGCGGTGACGGCCTTCGGCGTGGCCGCCGTCTTTGGCTCGACAGCGCTGTTCTTCTGGATCGCGGGAGGACAGTACTCGCGCTCGCTGGCGGCCTTCCTGCTGGCGTTCGGCGGGCTGATCGTCAGCATGGCGTTCGTCCTCAAGAACGCGATCCGTTCGGCGATCCGGTCGCGCATCCACGCCGAGCAGGCTTCGCAGGAACTCGCTGTCGCTCTGGAGGCCGTGTCGGCGGCGCAGACCGCCAAGAGCCGGTTCGTCGCCGCCGCGACCCATGATCTGCGCCAGCCGCTGCAAGCGGCCGCCTTGTTCTTCGACCAGAACCTGAAAGCGCGCACGGCGGGCGCGCGGCGGCGGGCGGCCGACGGGTGCCGGCTGGCGCTCGGCGAGGCCAACGCCATCCTCATTTCGCTGCTCGATCACATGCGCCTCGACGCCGGCGTCTCACGGCCCGACTTGAGACCCGTTCGCGCGAGCGAGCTGTTCGAGCGGCTGGCGATGGAGATGGCCCCGGCCGCCGCGCTACAGGACATCGAGCTCGTCGCGGCGAAGACCAGCCTCGCGGTCATCGCCGACTCGGACATGGCGGCCCGGGTGCTGCGCAACTTCGTGACCAACGCGCTGCGGCACGCTCGTTGTCGGCGAATCCTGCTCGCGGCGCGGCGCAAAGCGTCTCACGGGCGCCTCTACGTGATCGATGACGGCGTGGGCGTCGACGTCGAGGACGCGCAGGCGCTCTTCGATGAATACGTTCAGGGCGAGCGCGCTCGTGAACGCGGGCTTGGCGGCATGGGCCTGGGACTCGCCTCGGCGCGGCGTCTCGCCGAGCTCATGGACGGCCGCGCCGAGCTCGACGCCGGCTGGCGCGGCGGCGCGGCGTTCTTCATCGAGCTTCCGCTCGCTTTGCCCGCCGAGCCCGGCCTCGAGGTCGACCGACACTCGGAGCGCCAAGTGGCCTAGCCAGGTGGCCGCTTGCGCCAGGCGCTTCGGTCATGCGGACCCGTCCTGCGGGCGTAGGCGGCGCAACCCCGGTCGGGCCAGCCTCCAGCGGCGCGGACACTCGCCGAGCGTCTCGGACTCCGCGAGTGCGCACCCCGACGCAGGAGGCGGGCAGACATGGACAAGAAAGCGATTGCAGTCGGCGGCCTTTCGATGATCGCGATTTCGGCCGGGAGCCTTCCGCCCACCGGAGCTGTGGCGGCGACGACGGAACCGACCGCGAGCCAGGTCGGCCGCGCCGGCGTGCAGGTTTCGCCGGCCGCCGCCGCGCGTCTCGGAACGATCCGATCAGCCGGCGACGAGGCCTGGACTCAGGTCGGTTGGGCCCAGGGCGCCGCGAAAGGTTTCCGCACCACGCCGACCGGCCAGGTGATGACGGTCGCGCAGGCGGTCTCCTACAAGATCGCGTCGCCCACCGCGCTCAGCGCTCCGATAAGGGCGGCTTCCGACGAAGCCTGGACCCAGCTGGGCTGGGCCCAGGGATCCCTCGCGGGCTACAGGACCAACGGTGACGGCACCCTCATGACCGTCAAACAGGCAATTGCAGCAAACATCGCGCACTAGCAGGCGCCGTCCGCCTCTCGAAATGAGGGGCGCTGCGCCGCCCGCTGGGGCTCGTCGCCCGATGGATCAGATAACCGGAGTCAGGAAGCGCCTCGAGTTTGTGGTGAAGGTCTCGAAGTTCTGCAACCTCAGGTGCAGATACTGCTACGAGTTGCATGACTTAGGTAAGCGCGAGCGCATGTCTCTTGAAGACATCGAGCGCATGTCGTCGACCGTCGCTGAGCATGCTCGTCTGGAAGGCTACGAGCTGGTCCACTTCATATGGCACGGCGGTGAGCCGTTCCTCATCAAGCCAGCCTTCTATCGTGAGATCGCGGCTATCCAGCGATCCGTGTTCTCCGGCATCTGCAAGGTTCGCAACACGATTCAGACCAATCTGACTCTTCTGCCGGAAGGCTTTCTGGATCTGGTGGAAGAGGGTTTCTTCGAGGGGGTGGGCGTATCGTTCGATCCCTACGGGAGCGACCGCGTCGATGTTCGCGGCCGTCGCCGAGATGAGGACGTCATCCGCAACCTACAGACGCTGATCGACCGCGCCGTGCCCTGTGGTGCGATCACCGTGCTCTCGCGCGGAACCCGCGACGCCGCAGTAAGCACGTTTCGTGTGTTCGATGAACTTAGAATTCCTCATCGATTTCTGCCTTACTACATGAGCGCAGACGATGAACAGCGGGCGTCTCAAGCTCTGACTTTTGACGAAATAAGACAAGCCTACACTGAAATAGTCGACGCGTGGCTTGACTCGAAGAACGCCACCACCGTCGACCCCATCGAGGAGTTTCTCCGCTACGCGATCGACTACCTCCGAGGCGACCTCAATCCGGTATTTGATCCGCACACTGACGAATTCGTGTTCATCGTCGACGTCGATGGCGGTTTGTGGGGCGTCAACGGGGCCTACGACCCGGAGGAGAAGTACGGCAACATCTTCGTCGATAGTCTGGCGCAGGCCCTTCGCTCGGCTCGTCGGTCACGGCTGGTCGAACAGATCGAAGCTCGCATGGCGCGCACCTGCGGCGTCTGTCCCTACCACGGGTTCTGCCCCGGCAAGTACGTCGCCCACGCGACGGCGGAGGAACGGCGCCTTCTTGATGACCACGGGTGCCTCGTCCGCGAGACCGTGAGCCATATCCTGCGGCGTCTGCGCGAAACCGGCCTCGATCGAAAGGTCGCCCTCGGCCCCCGCCACGAGACCGCCATCAGCGCATAGCGGGAACCACGATTGTCGTTTCGCGCGGCGTTCGCCACGCGGCCTAGCCGGGTGGCCGAGGCGCAGAGCGCGTCGCCCACGCGGCCCCTTCCTGCGGGCGTAGGCTGTCGATCGAAGGTGGGGCCAACCTTCGGGGCATGAACGCTCACCCGATCGCCTGCGCGCTGGGGGTGCTCGGCGCCGTGATCGCCAGCGGAACGCCGCCGGCAACCTCCGAGGAGGTCAAACCCGTCTGCGCCAGCGCTTCGCACGCGGTGCTGAAGGTCCAGCCAGGGCGCGACGTCTGCGCGCCGACGGTGCTGGCCAACGGTCAGGCCGTCGCGGTCGGCTTCCTGCCTACCGCCTGTCCGCCGCAAGCGCCTGTGCTGGCGGTCGACGCGGACGGTCCTCAGGACCTTTGCCGTCCGCGCGGGGCGGCAGCCCGTCACAATGCTCAGAGCCGAGGTTGACATGCGAAGCTCCCGTCCGCTGCTTTCCCTTGCCCTCGCCGTGGCCGTCGCGGTCCCCGCCACCGCGACCCTGGCGGGCGGCGCACCGTCGGGGGAACCTGCGGCGCGCCAGGAGGCCGCCGCCGCCGCCGCCGCGCTGCGGTCCGGGGATCTTGCAGCCGCGCACACGGCGGCGGAGCGGGGCCTGCAGCGCGATCCGAGAGACGCCGAGCTGCAGTTCCTGAATGGCCTGGCCTATCACCTGGCGGCCGCGCGTGGCGACGCCGGCGCCTACGACCTGGCCCGCGTCGGTTACGAGAGCAGCCTGCGCTTCGACCCCAACGCGTATTGGCCCAGCTACATGCTGGGCGCGCTCGAGTTCGAGCGCGGCGACTGGCGCGCGGCGGAGCAGCGGTTCTCCGCCGCGGCGCTCAGAGCCCCCGACGACTGGCGGGCGCTCTCAGGCCTCGCCGCGTCGTCCTACTACGCCGGCGACCCTGGCCTGGCCTGGCTGGCGGCCGAGCGCGCCGCGAAGCTCGCGCCGCGCGAGCCGCAGGTGCTGCGCGTGGCCGCGCTGGCCGCCGACGCGGCCGGAGACGACGCAGCGGCCGCGCGTCTCGCATCGGCCTACGCGGCGGCGGGAGGAGCCAAGCCGGCCGCCCTCACCGAGCGGCTCGCCCGCCTCGGCCGCACGGCGGGGCTCGACGCCGTCGCGGACGCGTCCCCTGACGCCCCGCCTCAACTCGCCGCGCCGAACAACCAGATGATGGTGGAGGTCACCATCATCCTCTCGGAGGACACGCGCCAGACGGGGGTTGGGCTCAATCTGCTCGACGGGTTGCGACTCCAGTACAGCTACGACCTTAGCCAAACACTTCTCAGCGGCAGCGTTCCACGCAACTTCCAGCGCACGGTCACGCAGAAGATCGCCATCCCGGAAGTCGACTACAATCTCAATATCTTCAATCGCTCTGGCGAAGACTATCATGTGTTGGCGCGGCCGACGCTGTCTGCCTTCCTCGGCCAACCGTCTGAGTTCTTCGCCGGACGCGACGTTTCCGTCGAGGTAAGTGGCGTAAATCTTGGCTCGCTGCAGACCATCAGCGCCGGCGTGAGGCTGAAGCTGACCCCGCTCGCGATCGACGGCGACCGCGTCAGGTTTCAGCTCGACGCCGAGCGCTCGTTCTTCTCACCGCTGGTGTTCGGCACCATCGACAAACAGATCAGTGTCTTCAAGCAGAACGTCTCCGCCACCGCCGAGCTGGACTACGGTCAGACCCTGATCCTCAGCGGGCTTTCCGAGACGTTCTATGACAAGACCCACAGCATAGCGCCGGGCCTGGGCGATGCGCCCATCGTGGGGCTGCTGCTCAGCCGGCGCGAGGGTCTCGAGCGCCAGACGTCGGTGATGATTCTCGTCACGCCCCTGCGGCCGCTCGGCATGAGCCTGCCGCAGCGCGTCGGACGCGAAGGCGAGGCGGCCAGGATCGCGCAACTGTGGACCAGCGTCGTCGAGCCGACGGCCGATATCACCGCGATCACCGAGCGGCTTGGCCACGCGCGGCTCTTCACGCGCGCCGAGCGCGAAGACATGTCGATCGGCGGCGCGCAGGACGCGAGGCTGGTCGGCGAGGCGCTGGCGGCGATGACCGGCGATGGCCCGACGGCGCGGTGACTGCAGGCCGGCTTGACCCTCGCTTCGCTGACTAGCCGATCGCCCAGATCGCCCGGATGCCGAAGAGATTGAAGCCGTAGAAGCCGCTCGCGCTATCGTACGAGACGACCCACTGGCTGAAGAAGTCGTCGGTGCTCATCCTGAGGTAGACCAGTGTGCCGCCGACGGCGTGCGCGTCCGTGGCGCCGAAAAGCTCCTGCAGCCCGCCTTGCCATGCGAGGGGGTTGTTGAAGCAAGGCGCGTACTTCTGGTTCGCCGGGTCGCTCAGGTGGTTCTTGATGTTCAGCTGCTCGATCGGCTTCATCGTGGCGAAGTCCGCGGGACACGGCTGTGTGGGCGCCCGGGGCGCCGCGGGCCCCTCGGGTGAGTCGAGAAGCGCGGCGAAAGCCGCCTTCTGCTGAGGGGTGGTGACCGAGAAGTCGACCCCACCCGACAGATGCAGGAGCTGGTCGTAGCGCGAGGTCGATACGATCCTGGGACTGGCGAAGCCGGGTCTCTTCGGCAGATAGGCGCCGCCACGGCGCGCGTGCACCTCGGTGGCCACGCCGTCGACCACCAGCAGCAGCGTCTGCACGCCGGACACGTCGGCGACGTTGAAGATCCCCGAAAACCGCTGCTGCATCGCGGTCTTCACAGCCGTGTGAGGCGTGAACTGGGGCGTGCCGGCCGGCAGCGCCGCGCGCCCCTCCTGGGCCAGAATGGCCGGCCCCAGAAGCGTGACGACGCCCGCGCCCAACAGCGCCCGCCTGGACATGCGGCTCAGTTCCATCAAACCACCCTCCCTGTGCAGGGCGGCGCACGCGCAGCATGCGCCGCAATGCAAGCGACGCTCCCCTCGTTCCGGACGGCGCGCATCGGCCAGGCGGCGTAGCCGGTTGGGCGGTCAACGCGGCGACGCCATCCGACGGCCCCCAGTGCGCTCTGGCGTTGACTTCAGCCGCCAGGCGCGAATGCTTCGGGCATGAACGCCCGACATTCCCTGGCCAACGACCTCGTGCTTTGCGACATCGAAGGGCCGATCGCGCGGCTCACCCTGAACGATCCCGACCGGGCCAACGTGCTCTCGGCGGCGATGATGTCGGCCTTGCGCGAGCAGCTGGACGCGGTGGCCTTGGACCCGCAGGTGCGGGTGATCGTGCTCACCGCCGCGGGCCGGATCTTCTGCGCCGGTCACGACCTCGCCGAGCTGACCGAGGAGTCGGCCCCGCGGCACGCGGCGCTGTTCGAGCAGTGCGCGGAGCTGATGCTGGCGGTGGGCGCCTGCCGCGCGCCGGTCATCGCCCAGGTGCAGGGCGCGGCGGTCGCGGCCGGTTGCCAACTCGTCGCGAGCTGCGACCTCGCCTATGCCGCCGAGACGGCGAAGTTCGCTGTCTCCGGGATCAACCTCGGCCTCTTCTGCTCCACGCTGGGCGTCGCGCTGGGTCGCTCGGTCGGGCGCAAGGCGGCGATGGAGCTGCTGCTGACCGGCCGAACGATCGACGCGCGCCGCGCCGCCGAGCTCGGCCTGATCAACGGCGTCGCGCCAGCGGCCGAGTTGGGCCGCGTCGTGGAAGAGGCCGCACGAACGATCGCCGGAAAGGCGCCCGACGCGGTCGCGCTCGGCAAGGCCGCCTTCCGCCGCCAGATCGAGGCGCCGCTCGCGGACGCCTACGAGATCGCCTCGCGCGCCATGGTCGAGAACCTGACCCTCGCCAGCGCCCAGGACGGGATCCGCGGCTTTCTGGAGCGATAGCCGGGCCGGGGGCGCGGCGCCCGCTGCGATTCCCTTGCCGCTCTTGGCCCGACCCCGCTAGGCTTCCGGTCGCGGCCAGGGCGGGGCCGACCCGATGTCCGACGTGTTCATTTCCTATGCCCGGTCGACCGCCAGAGAGGCCCAGGCGGTGGGCGAAGCGTTGCGCGCGCTAGGCTACAGCGTCTGGCGCGACGAGGATCTGCCCTCGCACCGCGCCTACTCCGACGTGATCGAAGAGCAGCTCGCCTCGGCGAAGGCGGTGGTCGTGGTCTGGTCGGCGGAGGCGGTCAAGAGCCAGTGGGTGCGCTCGGAGGCCGACCGGGCCCGGGCGGACGACAAGCTGGTGCAGCTCTCGGTCGACGGCGCGCGCCTGCCGATGCCGTTCGATCAGATCCAGTGCGCCGACCTCGCGGGCTGGAGCGGCGACGTCGATCACCCGGCGTGGTGCAAAGTCGTCGCCAGCGTCGCGGACGTGATGTCGGGGGCCGGCGTCTCCGTCCCGGCCGCCGCTCCGGCGCCGAGGCCGCAGCCGGCCCTGCCGGACAAGCCGTCGATCGCGGTGCTGCCATTCAGCAACCTCAGCGGCGACGCGAGCCGGGAGTTCCTGGCGGACGGGATCGTCGAGGCGATCACCGCCGCGCTGTCGCGAATCCGCTCGTTCTTCGTCGTCGCGAGGGCCTCGGCGTTCGCCTACAAGGGCCGCGCGGCGAACGTGCGCGAGATCGGCCGGCAGCTCGGTGTCGCCTACGTGCTCGAGGGCAGCGTCCAGACCGCCGGCGAGCGGATCCGGATCAGCGTGCAACTGGTGGAGACCGACGGCGGCGCCAACGTCTGGACCGGGCGCCACGACGGCACGCTCGACGACATCTTCGATCTGCAGGATCGCATCACCGAGCAGGTGGCAGGGGCGCTGCAGCCCTCGATCCGCATCGCCGAGATCGAGAAGTCGCGGCGCAAGCGCCCACAGGACCTCGGCGCCTACGACTACGCCATGCGCGCCATGCCGCACGTCTGGGCGCTCGAGCGGGACGAAAGCGCCCGGGCGCTCGAACTGCTCGACAAGGCCCTCGAGATCGATCCGGACTACCCGCTGGCGCTGTCGCTGGCTGGCTGGTGCCACGCCCAGCGGTCGGTCTACACCTGGGCGGCCGACATCGAGGAGAGCCAGGAGCTGGCGCTGACCCTGGCCGAGCGGGCGGCCCAGCTCAGCGGCGACGATCCGCTGATCCTCGCCGTGCTCGGCGCCGTTCACACGTTCGTCCACAATCTCGGCACCGCGCGCGTGCTGCTCGAGCGGGCCGTCGCGATCGATCCGAACGCGGCCTGGGCCTGGAGCCGGCTGGGCTGGATCGACGCCTACTCCGACCGCCCCAAGGAGGCGATCGAGAAGTTCGAGCGGGCCTTGCGCCTCAGCCCGCTCGATCCGATGAACTTCAACAACTACGTCGGCATCGGCTCGGCGCACGAGATCCAGGAGGACTACGACCAGGCGGTCGCGTTCTATCAGCGGGGCCTCGCCGAGCATCCGCACGCGCGCTGGCTCTACCGCCACCTCGCATCGGCGTTCGTGGGCGCGGGCCGCATGGACGAGGCCCGAGAGGCCTACGCCCAGATGCTGCGGACCTACCCGGACCTGACCGCCTCGAAGTTCCGCCGCGCGATGGTGTTCCAGCCGGCGTCCCTCGACCGGATGGTCGACAATCTGAGGAAGCTCGGCCTGCCGGACTGAACGCAGGCGTCAGAGCCGCCGCAGCGGCGGCCACGGCGGGAAGCGGGCGACGAGACGTTCGGCCTGCCACACGAGCATCTCGTGCGGGTGATCGGACTTGCCCGTGAGCTCGATCGCCTCGTCGTCATCCTGGCACTCGACGACCCGCTCGTGGGCTATAGAGCCGTCATGGCCGAGCAGGTGGATGCGGTAGGGCGCCACGTCGCTGCCTTCGCCGTTCGCGCGGACCATTCGGGCGAAAGGCCCGGGCGCGCATTGACCCAGCGCAAACCCGTAACTCGATGCGTCCCGTTGGCTGGCGGCCGCTCAGCTCTCTTCGCACCCGATCGCGTAGATGGCGGCGACCCCGATTTGCCGGGCGAAGTGCTGGGCGCGCAGCAAAGCCGCATCGAACGACGCGAGGTCGGGGATGTACCGGATCACCGGTCTCGGCCGATTCATGTAGATCTCGAGCATGAAGCCGCCGCCCTCGGGATGGATGCATATCCGTCCGTCGGCTAGTGGCGGATCGGCGCCGACGGGAAGGCGAACGAGGTCGATCATGCGCGGCCATGGACCAGCGTGGGGCGCAGGCGCGCCCCGGGGCTCACTGTGGCTTGTCCAGCGGACTCGCGAGCCGGTCAAGTTTCAACTGCTGGTCGGCCAGCAGGGCCAGCAACCGCCGGCGCCGCTCCTCGTCACGCGTGTCCGAGAGCTGGCTCCGGAAGCGGGCGATGTTCTGCTCGCACAGCCAAGTGTCGTAAGTCGCCATCTTTCCGCGTTCCCCACTTGGGAGGGGCCGCGCTCCTCACTCGCGCAAAAGTCATTCCCGCGGGTGGGGCCAGCTAAGACTCGGAAGCTGCCTAGGTACTTCTACCTACGCGCCTGCTGCGCGCGACCGCCAGCGGCGGAGCTAGGTCGGGGCGTCCGCGGCGACGGTGAAGAGATACTTGCCGAGACGATGCACCTCAACCGTCTTGAGCCGGCGCTCGGCGATGATGTCGCGAACGACGCCGATCACGTCGGTGTCTCGCGGACACGTCAGCGGCTCAAAACGAGCGGGGCCGCCGCCGTCGCTCAGATAGAGCTCGTACGTGTAGTGCAACGCGCGCAACTCCCCCCACTCACACCGATCAGCGGACTCGAGGGATGGGCGGCTATCACGGCCAAGCCAGGCCATCACCCCAGGAGAATTACGTAGGTAGGCTGATGGGTGCGACCACTTCAGGAGGGTCGTGATCCGCCAGCAGCCCGGCCCGGCTTCATTTGCGGGCGGCTTTCCAGCGGGTCGCCGGCATCACGGGCGTTTCTCTGGCGGCATGCTTGGTCGAGCAACAGTCCGACCTTCAGAACACGGTGGGCCTCGCCTCCGCAGCGCCCGCGACGCGTCCTGCGATCTCCCCGAGCATCCTGGAGACGATGCCCTCGACGGCGCGCTCCAGGGCGCGCGTCGGCGCGCCGGTCGCCGTCGCCAGCCTGACCTCGACGAGCGCGGGTTCGGCGATCGGGCGGCCGATGCGGCTGACCAGCAGGCAGTGCGCGCGCGACACCTCGGGGAGCTCCTCGACGATGAGTCGCGCGATGTCGCGGCCGGCGAGGTTGTAGAGACGTCCGACATGGGTCAGCGGATTCTTGCCCGCGGCGGCTTCCAGGCTCATCGGCCGGCCGGGCGTGATGAGGCCGTTCACCCGATTGCCGCGCCCGACCTGGCCGTCGTCGCCGGACTCGGCCGAGGTGCCGGTGACCGTCAGGTAGTAGCCGCCGCGGTCCGGCCGGTCCGCGGCGTTGACGCGCACCTCCCCGGGCTCGAGGCCGGCGGCCGCCGCCTCTGCGCGCGCCAGCGCCTCGAGCGCCGCCGTCTGCGCCACGTAGTCGTCCGGACCGCCGAGACGGCTGTCGATCATGGCGCAGGCGATGGTGAGGTCGACCTCGCGGCCGCGCCGCACGCCCATGATCTTCGTGTCCTCGCCCCACGGGCTCGCGGGGTCGACCGTCCGTCGACGGACGATGGCGTCGTCGAGCGACAGAACGAGCCTCTCGAGCGCCGACAGCGGCGCGTAGCCGACGCCGATCGAGGTGTCGTTCGCGAGCCGCGCCTCTTGGCCGAAGAGGCCTGTCAGCGCCTCGGAGCCCGGCCTGAGCAGCGGGTGGATGCGCACATGGCGCTCCGCATCGAGGGCGCGCAGGTGCTCACGCAGCCATCGGCGCGCGCCCGCTTCGGCGATCTCGGCCAGCGGGATCGCCTCGCCCCCCGCCGACGCGCTCGCCCGGCCGGCGAGGTAGATCTCAATCGGCTCGACGACCTTGCCGCCGCCGAAAGCGGGCGCGGACTGCCCGGCCCAGAGCAGAGCCTTGTCGACGTTGTGATGCAGCACCGCGCCGAACCGCTCGAGGTAAGCGCGGCAGAGGTCGCGGGAGAGATTCTCGGCCAGAGCGTCGCAGAGGGTGTCGGGATGCCCGAGGCCCTTCCGCTCGACCACCTCGACCGTGTCGTCCGCTGCGGGCAATCCCGTGACGATGATCGAGGTCATGGGCGCAACGAGGAGACCGGCTCAGGCGGGTGAGTGAGGGATCATAGGCGCGAGCACGAGCGATGTCGTTGGGCGCCGGGCCAGCCCGGAGCGGGACGGTCGCTCAGCTCATCCGGGCCATCGCGGCCAGCAGGGCGAAGTGATCACCGACGCGATAGGCCTCGAGCTCAGGACTGGAGCCGTACTGTCGGAACGCGGAGGACTTGGCGATGACGGTGCGGGTATGCGGATCGACCCAGATGAACTGGTTGTAGACGCCCATCGCGCAGTAGGCTCCGCTGTCGTCCGGAAGCCACCACTGATAGCCGTAGCCCATCGGCAGCGTGGCGTTCGCTCGCGGCCCAGGCCGCAGGTGCGGGGCGTCCGGCGTGATCGACGCCTCGACCCAGGCTTTGGGCACGACCTGGACGCCGTTCCAGGCGCCGCCGCCCAGATAGCAGCAGCCGAGCCTGGCGTAGTCGCGAAGCACCGCGTTGAGGCCGCCCGCCGCCATCTCGGCGCCTGCGGAGTCCACGATCCAGAAGGCGTCAGCCTCCATGCCGAGAGGCTCCCAGAGCTTGTCGCGCAGGTATTCCGAAAGCGATCGGCCCGTTGCGCGGCGCAGGACCAGTCCGAGCACGTGGGTGTCGGTGCTGTTGTAGCGATTGAAGGTCCCCGGCTCGCACTCGCGCACGCAGCGGGCGGCGAAGGCGTCCAGCGAGCCCCCGCCGGCCATCGTGCGGCCGAAGGCGCCGATGTCGGAGTCGGGATCGCTGTAGTCCTCGTTCCAGCGGGCGCCGGAAGACATCTGAAGGACATCCTTCAAGCGGACGCCGTCGTAGGCGCCGCCCGCAAGCTCGGGGGCGTACCGGGTGACGGGATCCTCGACCGAAGCTATCGCGGCTTCATCGACGGCGATCCCGATCAGGGCGGACACGAAGGACTTCGACACCGACCAGGCGATCGTCTGGGTGCTGGCGTCGTTGCCAAGCCAATAGTTCTCGAACACGAGCCGGCCGTCGCGAACCACAAGCAGGCCGGTCGTCTCCATCTCCGCCAGGAACTGGGCCGTATCCAGGTTGCGCCCCTGGAACGCAAACGTCTTCGGCAGCTCGACGCCGGGTCCCTGCGGGAGCGGTGAAGGCGCCGACGAACGCCGGATCACCCGCACCGGGTAGATCGTGGACATCCGGCGAAAGTTCTCGACCTGCGGGCCGCCGCGGAAGAGGGCCGGGTTGCGGGTGATCCAATCGTTCACGCGTCAGCCCCCAGGGTCGGGCGCGGCGATGTCGGACCTGTCGCAGGCCGAAGTCCTGGCCGGCGCGACAGACATGGCGGCCATGGCGGAGACCGCCAGGCGTGCGCGCCGCATCGACTCCTCTCCCAGAGAGCTGCCCACTTCGAGAACAAGCTAGACCTCGGGACACGGGGACGCCAGCCGCGCCTGGGAGGGGGCCTGCGATGTCGTCCCTATCACGCGCCGTCGCCGTTCAGGGCTTGTTGACGCCCATCGGGCAGGATGGCATGTCTCGGACTCGAGACTTTGGAGCAATGTCGATGCGCGCTCAGCGCCTCGTACTTACCAGGCGGCCGGTATCGGTAGGCGGCTGAACGCCCGCCCGCCCGATCTCGGTCGCGCATGCCAGGCCCCTCGCGGGCCTTTTTTCTTGCTCCCAGACACCTTGAAGCCTTGAGTCTCACCCTATGACCGTCCAACCCGCCATCGATGCCGAAACGCGCTCCGCCAGCGAGATCATGACCGGCGCCGAGATGGTCGTGCGCGCCCTCGTCGATCAGGGCGTCACCGACCTCTTCGGCTATCCCGGCGGCGCGGTGCTGCCGATCTACGACGCCCTCTTCCACGAGCACCGGCTGCGCCACATCCTGGTGCGCCACGAGCAGGGCGCGACGCACGCCGCCGAGGGCTACGCGCGCTCGACCGGCAAGCCCGGCGTCGTGCTCGTGACCTCCGGTCCCGGGGCGACCAACGCGGTCACCGGCATCACCGACGCGCTGATGGATTCGATCCCGCTGGTCGTCCTCTGCGGCCAGGTGCCGACGCACCTGATCGGCACCGACGCGTTCCAGGAGTGCGACACGGTGGGCATCACCCGGCCCTGCACCAAGCACAATTACCTGGTGAAGAGCGTCGCCGACCTGCCGCACGTGCTGCACGAGGCGTTCCGGATCGCCACGACCGGGCGGCCGGGGCCTGTGGTCGTCGACATCCCGAAGGACGTCCAGTTCGCGAGCGGGCTCTACGTCGGGCCTGCCGAGGCGCGGGCGAGCCACAACTACCATCCGCGCGTGGAGGGCGATCCGGCCAAGATCGCTGAGGCGGCGGCGCTGATCGCCGGCGCCCGGCGGCCGATCCTCTACACCGGCGGCGGAGTGATCAACGCCGGGCCAGAGGCGAGCCGCCTCTTGCGTGAGTTCGCGGCCCTCACCCGCGCGCCGGTCACCTCGACGCTGATGGGCCTGGGCGCGTTCCCCGCCAGCGATCCGTCCTGGCTCGGCATGGTGGGGATGCACGGGGCGTTCGAGGCCAACCACGCCATGCACGACTGCGACGTCATGGTGGCGATCGGCGCGCGGTTCGACGACCGGGTGACGGGGCGGCTCGACGCCTTCTCGCCGGGCTCGAAGAGGATCCACATCGACATCGACCCCTCGTCGATCGGCAAGGTGGTGAAGACCGACATCGGCATCGTCGGCGACGCCGGGCGGGTGCTGGCCGAACTGATCGCCTCGTGGAAGCGCCAGCGGCTGGCGCCGAACGCCGCGGCGCTGAAGACCTGGTGGGCGCAGATCGACGCCTGGCGGGCGAGGAACGGCTTCGCCTATCGGCCATCGCAGACGCTGATCAAGCCGCAGTATGCGGTCGAGCGGCTCTATGCGCTGACCCGCGGGCGCGACGTCTACATCACCACCGAGGTCGGCCAGCACCAGATGTGGGCGGCGCAGTTCTTCCGCTTCGAGGAGCCCAACCGCTGGATGACGTCCGGCGGGCTGGGCACCATGGGCTATGGCCTGCCAGCCGCGGTCGGCGTGCAGGTCGCGCACCCGAAGAGCCTCGTCATCGACATCGCCGGCGACGCCTCGGTGCAGATGACGATGCAAGAGCTCTCGACCGCGATCCAGTTCGACCTGCCGATCAAGATCTTCATCCTCAACAACGAGTGGATGGGGATGGTGCGCCAGTGGCAGGAGCTGCTGCACGGCGAGCGCTACAGCCACTCCTACTCGGCGAGCCTGCCCGATTTCGTGAAGCTGGCCGAGGCCTACGGCGCGGTCGGCCTGAAGGCCGAGCGTCCGGACGAGCTGGACGACATGATCGAGCTGATGATCGACTCGCCCGGGCCGGTGATCTTCGACTGCCGCGTCGAGCGGGCGGAGAACTGCTTCCCGATGATCCCCTCGGGCAAGGCGCACAACGAGATGATCCTCGGCGAGGACGCAGGCGACCTGGGCGGTGTGATCGACGACGCGGGCAAGAAGCTGGTGTGAACCAGCGTCCGCCCGATGGCCCAACGGCGGCGTAGCCGGCTGTGGTCGGGGCGGCGAAGGCTGGCGGCGAGGCATCGGAGACGGCCGGCGTCGAGCCGCGGATGGACCCACGCCGGCTGCGCCGCCTGCGACGCGCCTTGCTGTCGGCCTACGCCGCGACGCCGGTGCTCGTGGGGCTATGGGCGTTCCATCGGGCCGGCCTGGAGAGCGGTCTGGGAGGCGCGGCGGGCGCGCTGATCGTCTCCACGTTCTTCATGTTCGACGCCGCGCGCCTGTTGCGCTGGCTGGCCGCGCCGCGCGCTTCAGGGCTGTGGCGGCACGATCGGATCTTCTGGTCGGCGTCCGGCCTGATCGCAGCCGGCGCGATGGTCGGCGCCATCGTGTTGATCGGAGCGTTCGATCCGGTCGAGGAGCACGGCCCCGACGGCTTCGGCGACGGCGCCGTCGCGGGCCTGGTCTGCGCGGCGCTCGTCATATGGATATCGGCCCGATGTCACGACTGGCTGGTCTGGCTTCGCGGCCCCAGGCCCGCGCCGCACGTCGACGACCCGTCGAGGCTACAGGCCGAACTTGCGCCGACTCTGGCCGAGCTGGAGCTGGTGCGTCTGGAAGCGGGCCGCCGCATCCGTCGTCGCGCGGCCTGGCTGACGCCCATCGGCGCGGGCGCCGCGCTGGCGCTCTGGGCGGCCTACCTGGCCGTGACGGGCGATCTCAACCTGATCGTTCCGCCCGTAGCTATCGCCTTCGGGGCGCTGGCCGGCCATGTCGTCGCGGCGCAGCGTCTGGCCCTGGAGTACGAAGCGCTCTTCAAGACGCGCGTGCTGCCGCGCCTGGCCGGACTGTTCGGCGCCCTCACCTACCGTCGCCCGCCCCCGCCGGATCTGGAGCGCCTGCGCCGGTTCCATGTGTTCCGCCGTTTCGACACCGCGCACGCCGACGATTCGATCGCGGGGCGCTACCGCGGCCTCGACCTCGAGATCGTCCAGCTGCGGCTGACGCGCGGCTCGTTTCCGGTTCGCAGGCAGGTCTTCCGCGGCCTCCTGGTCGAGCTGACGCTGAACAACCGCCTGACCGGCACGACCGCGATCGCCGCCGACGCCGGCGCGCTCGGCAACCTGCTGGATCAGGCGTCCGGCCGTGACATCCGGCGCGTCGGGTTGGAGAGCCGCGCGTTCGAGCGCGAGTACGAGGTCTACGCCACCGACCAGGTGATGGCCCGAGCGCTGCTGACGCCGCGCTTCATGGAGCGGTTCACCGCGCTCGGGCGCAACGACGGTTTCGGGCGCCCGCTCGCGCTCGCCGAGGACGACCGGCTGTTGATCGCCATGCCGTTCGCCGCCGGCCGGAGCGCGGGCGCCGACTACTTCGCGCCGCCCGGCTACGACCAGCCGGCGCAGGACGACGCCGTCCTGACCCGGCTTTATCGCGACCTCCTGTGCGTGCTCGCGGTCGCCGACGAGGCGATCGCCCTCGACGAGGCGACAAGCCGCCAGGCCGCGCCGGCTCCGACCGCTCACAAGCCGTAGTCGAAGCATGCTGGCCTAGCCGGGCCGTGCGCGCTACGAGGCAGGCGCATGACGACCGAGCCGCCCGCCTCCGCCTACGACATGGGCCACGCCGTCGAGGCCGAGAACCTCGCGACGTTTGCGATCCTGGTCGACAACGAGCCGGGCGTGCTGCACCGCGTTGTCGGGCTCTTCGCCGCGCGCGGCTACAACATCGAGAGCCTCACCGTCGCCGAGACCGACGAGACCGCGCACACCTCGCGCATCACCATCGTCACGCGGGGCACGCCGCAGGTGCTGGCGCAGATCGAAGCCCAGCTCGAGAAGATGGTCTCGACCCGGCACGTGATGAACGTCACCGCCGATCCGAACGGGGTGCAGCGCGAGCTCGCGCTGGTGAAGGTGCGCGGCACCGGCGCCGAGCGGGTCGAGGCTCTGCGCATCGCGGAGATCTTCCGCGCCCACGTGATCGACACGACGCCAGCGAGCTTCATCTTCGAGATCACCGGCGCCTCGTCGAAGATCGACAAGTTCACCGAGCTGATGCGCCCGCTCGGGCTCGTCGAGATGTCGCGCACCGGCGCGCTCTCGATCGAGCGCGGCGAGGAAACGTTGTAGCGCCGTCGCCCCGGCCTTGCTTGGCGCGCGGCGTCAGCTGATGTTGTAGGCGCTCTCGGGGCCCCATCCGCCGGGCGGTTCGACGAAGTAGATCCACTCGTTCGCGCCCGACTTGCAGTAGACCCAATTGCCCGATTTGCCGCTCTCGACGATGGTCTGGATGCTGCGCACGTTGACGCCCGAGCCGCCGTAGATCGACGAAGCGCCGGAGGAGTCGGCGATCTCAAGGGACGTGAAATCGTCGCCGGAGAAGCCGACGTTGCTGACCAGGCCGATGTGAAACGCCTCCGAGCCGGTGCCCTGGATGAACACGCCGTGGGAGTCGCGTTGCTTCATGATGTCGGGATTGTTGTCCTTGACGTCCTTGAAGAAGATCGCCGCGTCGCCGGCGCTCACGGCGCTTGCGCTGCGGCGCCGGCGAGCCACCGCGCTCGACCACTGGCTCGAGTTGGCCCAGAAGTAGCGAGGAAGGATGCCGCCCCAGCCCGCCGGCGACGGGTTGACCATGTGCGGACAGCCCTCGCCCCAGTAGTTGGCGACGAATCCGCCGCAGTCGACGCCGAGCGAGCTGTTGCAGTAGTCGACGAGGCCGCCTTCGGCCACGCCGCCGATCTCCGACAGCAGTTGCAGGGTCTCCTGGATCTCCCAGGGACAGGCCTTGCCGATGAAGCAGCGGTCGATCGAGTGGTTGATGTAGTCGTAGTCGTTGAAGTTGAACGTCGGCAGGTGGTTGACGTTCGAGATGCCGGTCGCGCGCGGCAGGAGCGCTCGCAACGCCTGCTGAGCGCTGGCGGCGCGCCGGTCCTGCCTGCTGCCGTTGTGCTGCAGGTAGTTGACGATCGGCGTGCGCCGCGCGACCCAGTCGTCGCCGTTCCAGAACCACGAGGACAGCTGAGCGTAGCTGCGCGCATACTCAGCGGGCGTCGTCATCGCCGCCTTCCTCCCGTCTAACCACCGGCCAGAACATTGCCACGCTGCAACATCGCTTGGCTAGCCAGCTCAGCCAGACGCCGGACTGCGGCCCGGCGCACAGGTCATGCGGCCGTCATCGCCTCGACCCAGTTCGGCGGGTTCTCGGCCCGGAAGCGGGCCTTGTCGGCCGCCGAGCCGAGGATCTCGATCAGCTGGGCGTCGTTGTAGACCTGGCCGGTGAAGGTCTCGGGCGTCTGCATCGCCAGCAGGATCGCCGCCTCGACGTACGAGTCCGGCTTCGGCAAGTTGGGCCGCGAGCCGGGCTGATAGGCCTGCGGCGCAGGACGCGCGGTCGGGTTCTGGCCGGGCGCAGGCGCCATCGCACCGGCGCCCTGCGGTCGTCCGAACAAGAGACCGGGCGTCTCGATGCCGCCGACCGGCTTCATCGCGTTCACGGCGATCCCCTGGTCCTTCAGTTCGCGCGCGAGGCCGATGGTCATCGCCTCGATCGCACGCTTGGTCGCGCCGTAGTGAGAGCCGCCGCGCGCGGCGACGGACGAGATGTTGATGATGGCGCCGCTCTTCTGGGCCTGCATCGTCGGCAGCACCGCGCGGATGCAGCGGAACGGCCCGTGGACGTTGATGTTGAACTCCAGTTCCCAGCTCTTGGGCTTGATCGTGGAGATGAAGCCGGCGGGCTGGACCGCCGCGTTGGTCATCAGGATGTCGATCCGGCCCCAGCGATCCAGCACTTTCTGGGCCATGGCCTCGACGCTGGCCTCGTCGCCGACGTTGCAGACCACCGCCAGCCCCTCGCCGCCAGCTTCCTCGCACATCCGCACGGTGTCGTGGATCGTGCCGGGCAGGCGCGGATCGCTCTCGGTCTCGGTGCGCGCGGCGACCACCACCGTGGCCCCCTCGCGGGCGTAGCCCACCGCGCAGTATTGGCCGAGGCCGCGGCTCGCGCCGGTGATGATCGCGACCTTTCCGGCCAGTCTTCCCGCCATGACAATCCTCCCATGAAAATGGCTTTTTCGAATGGGAAGGACGTCTAGAGCGGCCGGCGCCGCGACGGAAGCCCTTGCTCAGGCCGCCGCCGGCAGCGCCTGTGTCTCCCGCGTGCGCCGCCTCCGCCGGCCGATGAAGCGCATGGCGCCGAACTGGATCAGGAAGAGCGCGATCTTGGTCGAGGTGGCGTAGGCCGACATGAACGCCGTCCAGGTCAGCAGGCTGAAGTTCATCGCGACCACGATGTTCACGACCGCCGACAGGAACATCAGTCCGGCCCAGACGAACCCGAAGACGTAGGCGACGTCGGGAACGACCGCTTTGGCGATCTCGGGAAGATAGCGGTTCATCCAGCCCGGCTTCAGCATCACGACGCCGATGATGACGTAGATCACGCTCGCCTTGACGGTCATGAAGCGCGGGTCGTTGCTCAGCAGCGCCGCCGCTCCGCCGGCGCAGACCAGGAACAGGCTCATCCACTGCATCGCCTCGATCGGCCGCTTGCGCGCGACCTCCCAGACGATCTGGGCGACCCCCAGCGCAACGCCGGCGGCGACCCCGACCGGGATGCTCTTCGTCGCCGCATAGATCGCGAGGAAGAACAGGGTCGAGGCCATATCGAGGGCCAGGAATCTGGCGGACGTAAGCAGGCTCTTCATTGGCGAACGCCCCTCCTTTGCGGGCGGCCCAAACTTAGCCCCGAGACGCTTGCGCGGCTGAGTTCGCCCACGAACCGGACCTGTCCGTTCGCGAAATTCGGTCCGCCGTTCACGCAGCGCGAACGGCGACCCGCCGGCTCAGAGCGTGTAGTCGACGAACTGTGAGTTGTCCGGCCCGGCGGAGAACACCGCCGGCAGGGGCCCGAGGTTCGGGGTCGGATCATGGCCGTTGACCGAGACCTGATCGCTGCGCGCCAACTGCTGGTTGGTCTTGGCGGTCAGCGCCTGGATCAGCGGAACGCGCGGCACCTCCGTCCCCTTGTCGGGGTTTCCGTAGGCGCCGGGGTCGGTCGAGCACATCGCCGCGCAGCCCGTCCTCAGGGCGTCGACTACGTCCATCGGCGTCGCGTTGGTGCTTCCGTGGTGCCCGACCTTGAGGAAGTCCAGCGTCGCGAGGATGTCGCGGCTCTCGGGCTTGAGCGTCGCCTGGCCGGCGCCGATCGCGCCGCCAAACAGGAAGTTGGCCCAGTTGCCCCACTGCGCGTCGCCGCAGAACAGCATCGACTTGCCCTTGAACCGGAACAGCACGACGAGGCTCTGGTTGTTGATCGCATTGTCAGCCGTCTGGGCGGCCGCTGCGAGCGCGTCCGGCGTGTTGTCGGCGATGTGTTTCTGGATATCGGCGTCGTCGTAGAGAGGTTCGAGCCAGTGCGGGTCGCCCTCGAGCTTCGGCCAGACCAGCGGGCCAGCATCGAACGCCGGGTCGAAGGGCCTGGCGTCATCGGCGTCGCCCGAGCCGGCGGTCAGGTACTGATGCGCGTGATTGTCCATCTGGGCCACCAGCGCCAGATCGGTTGGCGGCCCCAGGATCTGCGCGGTCAGCCCGGCGCCGACGAGCGAGGGCGGGAGGTTGGCGGTATCGCCGGCGCGGTAGTAGTCGACGGGCGTCGCCGCGCCGTCGGGCGTCTTGAAGCTGCGCAGCACCTCCAGCGCCGCGTCGTTTCCGCCGTTGGCGGCCGCGCCGAGGATGTTGCCGGCCATGTTCTGGTACGGTTCGTCGCCCGGCGCGCGGCGCGCCCCGAGCGCCGCCTGCAGGCGCCGGGCGATCGCGG
>DATKMZ010000149.1:0-10909 GCA_035541575.1 Caulobacteraceae bacterium
CATCGGCCTGTGGCTTTTCAGCCAGGTCATCAACCTCGGGGTCGTCGCCGATGTGCAGCAAGGCGGCGTCGCCTACATGGCGCATGTGGGCGGCGCGGTGTTCGGCGCAGTCACCGCCAAACTCTTCGAGCGGCGCGACCGCGACGAGTCCGCGCCGGGGCCTTACGCCTGAGCGCCAGGCCCCCGCGAACTTAAGGTCAAGCAGCGTCCAGGTAAGAGAGTCATTCCGCGATGGCCGCGAAAGGCGAAGCGCTCAGAGCCTGTCCAGGATGGGCGCCGTAATTGTCGACTGGTTGTCGGCGAGCTGCTTACTGGGAACGATGCGCTGATAGAAGGTGCTTCCCAGCATGTCCGCAAAGAAGCCCGTCCCGGGATAGTAGACAATCGCCACCCGGTCGAAGGGCAAGCCGCCGGGCAGCGTCTCCGCCTTGGCCAAGTGCATTGGGCCATAGCCCCGCTCGGCCATGAGCCGTGTCATTGGTGAGGTGTAACGCCGGTCGTTCGCGCGCATCTGCTCGTCCCCCTTCTGCTGCAGGTTGACGACGACCGCGGCGTCTCGGCCGGGGCCCGTTTCCGCCCGAAGTCGCGCCATGGTCTCGCAGACGCGCGGAGGGAGGGCCTGTGGCGGCATGGGCGTGAAGGGGTATTCCGACTGTTTGCGGCTCACCGCCGCGGCCACTTTCTTTAGAAGCAGGGCCTGCGGGAGCAACAGGTTCTCCATCACAGAGCGCCGCGCCCCCTGGACGTAATGCTCCTCGAACGCAGCCAGCGCCGCGCGATAGGCGTCCGAAAGCGCATAACGCTCATAGGCTTCACGTGATTGGTATTCGACAAGGGTCACGGCCGACCATTCGACGGGGCCGATGCGGACGGAAGGGACGTTGACCACGACCTTGCCGGCATAGATCCAACGCCCGCCACCGCCGCGGATCGCCTCTCGAAACGCCCGCACGGCCGCGATCGGATCCTCCGCCGAGGCGCCCCTTAGGAAGGTGAGCACGTGGAAGACGCCACGCCCATAGAGCATTCCCTGGTGGTCCTGGACCGCGCGCCGACGCAGGTTCAGGTATCGGATGTGCTGCCACGCCATGGCGATGACCGCGGCCCCGACGATCAAGATGATCGCCAGCAGCACAAACCGGATCACTGGCGTTCCTCGGCGACCCTGCGAAGGAAGATCTCCGCGATTTCCCTCCCGTGGGTCTCCTGCAGGAAATGTCTCGCCAGCGGAAGCAGATCGAACGTAGCCTGCGGGAACTCACTCGCCCACTTTCGCCCCCAGGCCTCCGTGAAGACGGCGTCCTGTCCACCCCAAATGAAGTGGACCGGCTTGCGCCAGCGGCTCAGCGCCTCATGCCACCGCGCCTGGTCGTCCGCCGCGCCGCGCGCGGGATCGTAGAATGGCAGGCTCAGCGGGAAGCGCCTCGGGCCGGCGCATGCCTCGACGCAGACGCCTTCGAAAGGGGCGTCGTAGCCGCGTCGCGCCGCCGCCGCCTCTGAATCCAGCTCGGGATAGCGACGCTCGCCGATGATGCCGAATAGGTCGGACGGCGCCATGCGGCCTGTCGCGAGCATCATGAACCAGCCGATCGAGAGTGGGTCGGGTATGTTCACCTCGAACAGGCCGCCAGGCTGCCACTGCGCGTTCCACTGCCGAAGCGCCGGCGTGTACTCGTAGCCGGCATGGTGCAGCCAGGTGTTCATGATGACGAGGCGCGAGAAACGCTCGGGCGCCTCGGCGACCTGGGCGAGACCGATGGGTCCACCCCAATCCTGGCAGAACAGCGTGGTGTCGCGCAGGTCCAGCGCCTCCACCAGGGCGCGGTGGGACGCCACATGGCGACCGATCGAATACCAGCCCTCGTCGGTCACTTTGTCAGACCGGCCAAAGCCGATGTGGTCGGCGGCGATGCAGCGCCAGCCGGCCGCGCACAGGCTGGCGATGATGTGGCGGTACAGGAAGCTCCAGGTCGGCATTCCATGCGTCAGCAGGGCGACAGGCCCATCGGCGGGGCCGACATCCACGAAGTGGAGCCTCAGCCCTTCGAACGCCAGATAGTTCGCGGGGAAGGAAAAGTCGGCCAGACCCTCGAAATTCGCGTCGGGCGTTCGCACGAACGGCACGTTGTCCGCCGTGGTTGATGCTTGGGTCACCGCTGCCTCCCAGCGCCACGGTATGCGGAGCCGCCGAACAACACCCTGGGGGCGACGATCGCAGCGTCGCGAGGGGTCGAGAATATCGGTCTCTCCGCTTCCGGACCAGCGAGGTCTGATTCAGGCGCTTCTCCTGACCATCGCCACATCTCTCATGCGGCGCTCCACAATCTTGTTGACGATTTCGTCAACATGTCTCATAACGCTCTTTCGAGCGCCGAGGCGGCGATGAGCCGTCGATATGACCAGAACGTCAGGATAGGAACATGAGCATCCTCAAGGTCGAAGACGTGGCGTTCGTTCGCTTTCGCGCCCCGGACCTCGGGGGCATGCGAAGGTTCCTCGATGACTTCGGCCTGACGTCGACGGAAGCGACGGACCGGCGGCTCGTTATGCGCGGGGCTGGTCCGGCGCCTGTGCTCCATGTCACCGAGCTCGGCGAAGCGGGCTTCGCGGGCGTGGCGTTCCGCGCCGCCAGCGTGGCGGACCTGGAACGCCTGGCGGCAGCCGAAGGCGCGGCGGTCGAGGGTCTCGACCTGCCGGGCGGCGGCAAGGTGGTTCGGCTGAGCGACCCTGACGGCCACCCCGTGGAGATCGTGGCAGGGCAAGCGCAGGCGCCGCCCCTCGCGCTGCCGCTCTCGCAGCCCTGGAATCTCGCGGCGGCAGGACGTCAGCGCCTTCGCGCAACGAAGCGCATGCCCGCCGGCCCGGCGCACGTGGTCCGGCTTGGGCACGTCGTGCTCAACGTCTCCAACTTCCGCGCTTCGGAGCGCTGGTACAAGGAGCGCTTCGGCTTCATCACCTCCGACGAGATCAAGGTGTCGCCGGAATTCGCGCTCGGCGCCTTCCTGCGATGCGACCGTGGTGAGACGCCGACCGACCACCACACCCTGTTCCTGGCGCAGAGCCCCAAAGGGCCGGGATTCAACCACGCCGCCTTCGAAGTGGCCGACCTCGACGACCTGATGCTCGGCCACCAGCGGCTGGCAGACGCTGGACGCCACGCGGAATGGGGTGTCGGCCGTCACATCCTCGGCAGCCAGGTCTTCGATTACTGGCGCGACCCCTGGGGCCACACCCTGGAGCACTGGACGGACGGCGATCTCTTCACCGCAGCCGATGGCTCGGGCGTCGCCACCCTGCAAGACCTCCTGGGCGTCCAATGGGGCCCGCCCGCACCGCCCACCATGGCCTGACCGCGAGAGATCGGATGAAACTCGCCACCTTCGACAGCGGGGCTGGCCCGCAACTTGGCGCCGTCCTCGGCGACCGTATCGTGCCCCTACGCCCGGCCGCGCCCGGGCTGCCCGCCGACATGATCGGCCTGATCGCCGTCTGGCCCGAAGTCCGGTCTGACGTGCGTGCGGTCGCCGACCGTGGCGAAGCGGCGCTCGCCCTCGACTCGGTCCGGCTGCTCGCGCCTATCCGCCGGCCCGGCAAGATCATGGCGATCGGCCTCAACTACGCCGACCACATCGAGGAAAGCGGCATGGAGGCGCCCAAGGAGCAGGTCTGGTTCTCCAAGGCATCGACCGCCGCGAACGGTCCGTTCGACCCGATCCAGTCGCCGAAGGTCTCGCCATACCTCGACTACGAGGCGGAACTCGTGGCGGTGATCGGGCAGGGCGGGCGGCATATCTCGCACGAGGCGGCGCCGAAGGCCGTGTTCGGCTACTGCTGCGGCAATGACGCCACCGAGCGCGCCTGGCAGCACCGAACCCCGCAGTGGGTGCTCGGCAAGTCCTTCGACACTCATGCACCGTTTGGTCCCTGGATCACGACTGCCGATGAGGTTCCCGATCCGCACGCGCTTTCGATCCGCGGCTTCGTCAACGGCGAGCTTCGGCAGAATTCCAACACCCGCCACCTGGTCTTCGACCTCTGGGACCAGATAGCGCAGCTCAGCGACGCCATGACGCTGGAGCCCGGCGACCTGATCTTCACCGGCACGCCGGGCGGCGTCGGCGCGGCCATGAACCCGCGCCAGTTCCTCAAACCCGGCGACCGGGTCCGCGTCGAGATCGAAAGCTTGGGTGCTATCGAGAACCCCTGCGTTGCGGAGACCTGACATGTCGACCGCCCCCTTCGACTGCGACGTGTTGGTAGTGGGCCTCGGGCCCGTGGGCGCGGCGCTTGCGGCCCTGCTCGCGCGTCGCGGCGTCTCGGTGATCGCCGTCGAGCGCGACACGGTGCTTTACCCGTTGCCGCGCGCCGTGCACTTCGATCATGAGATCATGCGGCTGTTCCAGGAACTCGGCATCGCGGACGAAGTCGCGCGCCACTCGGTTCCGCTTCCGCCCTACGAGTTCCGCTCGGCCGACGGACAGCTGCTGATGAGCTTCCCGCCCGAACTCGAAGCGCCTTGCGGGTGGGCCTCGGGCTACATGTTCCACCAGCCCAGTCTGGAGGCCGCGCTGCGCGACGTGCTCGCCACGGAGCCGCAGGCCGAGATGCGCATCGGGTGGCGCTTCGACGGCCTGTCGCACGAGGCCGAGGGCGTGACGGCCCAGGTCAGCGGACCTGAAGGCTCGGCGCAGATCCGCGCACGCTACCTGGTGGGCTGTGACGGCGCCTCCAGTCCCGTGCGGGAGGCGGTCGGCGTCGGCCTCGCCTCCTACGAGTTCGACGAGCCCTGGCTCGTCGTGGACGTCAAGGTTGGGCGCCAGGCGCGCCTGCCTGCGGTCAACTTGCAGGTCTGCGATCCGCGGCGGCCGACCACCTGCGTCTTCGGCGGGCCGGGACGGCATCGCTGGGAGTTCATGCTGCTCGCCGGCGAGAGCGCCGACGACGTGCTGCGGGATGGCTTCATCGAAGATCTCCTTGCGCCATGGGATTGCGGACCCGTGGAGATCGAGCGCCGGGCGGTCTATCGCTTCCACGGCCTAGTAGCCGAACGCTGGCGCCTCGGGCGCGTGCTGCTGGCCGGCGACGCCGCCCACCAGACCCCGCCCTTCGCCGGCCAGGGCATGTGCTCGGGCCTTCGGGATGCGGCCAACCTCGCCTGGAAGCTGGAGGCGGTGCTCGGCGGGCGCGCCGACCCGGCGCTGCTCGACACATATCAGGCCGAGCGCGAGCCACACGCCCGTCAGCTCATCGAACTCGCCATCGGCATGGGCCGGCTAGTGTGCACGCTCGACCGGGAGGCTGCCGCATCACGCGACCGGGAGATGCTGGCCCGCCGGGCCGGCGGCGCGGCGCCCCTGCCGCCTCTGCGAACCACCCCGTTCGCCCGGGGCTGCATCCTGGCTGGGTCCAGCGGGGCCGGAGAGCTCTTTCCCCAGCCGACCTGCGGAACAGGTCAGCGTCGCTTGCGGCTGGACGACGGTCTGGGCGCGGGCCCCTGGCTGATCAGCCGCCGCCCTGCCGGGCACGCTGGAGGCATCGCCGTGCGTCACTTGGGAGAGCCGGTGCTCGCCCCCTTCCGCACCGACCTCCTCGGGTGGCTGGACACGCACGGCGCCGAGGCCGTGCTGGTGCGCCCCGACCGCTATGTGTTTGGCACGGGCGAGCCCGCGGCGCTCGTGGCCGCCTGGTCGGCGGCGCTCATGCCTCTGCGCCAACCCGCCCTCAGCCTTGCCTGAGACAGTGCAGATGCTCCGCCTTGATCCTGCCGTACCTAGCCGACCGCCCGAAAACCGGCTGATTCCACCGGCGGAGACGTTCGCGAGCGTAACGAAACTTGACCGACACCGGCGGGAGCTGCCCGCTCGAGCGAGCGTCGCGACATCCCCGCCGCAGATATCTGGTTGCCTGTGAGGGTCTGAGTTGGACGCCGAGGCGAGACGTCATCCACGCGCAGAACGCACCCGCGCCGCGCTCATTGCGGCGGGCCGGCGGCTCTTCTGCGAGCGTCCGGTGGACGCGGTCACCGTCGACGACATCGTGCAGGCGGCGAGCGTCGGCAAGGGCAGCTTCTACAACCACTTCGCCGACCGCGAGGCGCTGGTCCGGGCCATCTCGGCCGAAATCAGGGCCGGGGTCGAGCGCGCGATCGACAGGGCCAACGCCGATGTCGAAGACCCGGCGAGGCGCGTTGCGCGCGCCTGCTGCGCCTACCTTCGCTTCGCCCTCGACGAACCGGAACGCGCCGGATTCCTGGTTCGGGTCCACAGCGGGCATACGTCCCTGGACGCCCCCCTCAACCGCGGTCTCGTCGACGATATCTCGCAAGGACTCAGCGCGGGTCGCTTCCGGGTCGCGACCCTCGAATCCGGGGTCCTCTACGTCCTGGGCGTGACCCAGATGGCGCTGACCCGCATCGTGCAGGAGCCTTCGTCCACCCTCGCGGTCAGCCTGGCCCAGCAGATGTGCGCCATGATGCTCACCGGTCTCCGCGTCCCTGAGATGGACGCCGATCTCATCGCCGCCCAGGCGAGCGAGGAGATCGTCCGTGCACGGGCCTACCCGACCGACTTCGCCGAGCCGCAGGCGATCGCGAGCTGATATTCGCCGCTCGCGCCGGAGTTTCGGCCCAGCGGGAAGTAATGCGGGTGACGGAACCCGAGTGATCGAAAACAACTGGGCATCACAATTGGTGGCGGTAGATCCGCGTGCGGCGACACAGTCAGAGGCGCGACCGCCGACCGTCGGCTAGACGTAGTCGAACAGGCACATGAAGCCGAAGTCCATGTGCAGCTGCTGGTGGCAATGGAAGAGGGTGCGGCCGGGGTTGTCGGCGACGAAGTCGACGTCCAGGCGCTGGTAGCCGCCCAGCATGACGACGTCCTTGATGACGCCGGCGGTCGGCGCCCTGGCGATGCGCGTCAGCTCGAACGAGTGCCGGTGCAGGTGGACGGGGTGGATGTCGTCGCTCGCGTTGGCCATCCTGAGCCGGTAGCGGCGGCCCCGTTGCAGCTCGAACATGGGCGCCATGTGTGCGTCGTCGAAGGCGACGCCGTTGATGGTCCACTGGTTGAAGCCCGCGAGCGCGGCGTTGTTCTTCGCGATCGTCATGTCGAAGACCTGGTCGGGCGGCGGCGCGGCCGCGTCGGCCGGACGCGCGAAACGTCGGTAATCCCAGAGCGCCGGCGCGGGCGGGGCGGACCACTGCGGCGGGCCGCTCTGGCCGGCGTACTCGACGACGATCCCCATGCCGTTCCCACGGTCGTCGTCGGCGAGGTCGCCGAGCACCCAGACGCCGGGCCGGTTCATCTCGACGATGGCCGAGACACGCTCGGCCGTGCCGATCCAGAGCGCCGAAACCTCGGCCGGCGTGGGGACCGGGTTGCCGTCCAGCGCGACGACCTGGAACGCGTGGCCGGGGAGCGCGAGGCTGCGGATCTCAGTGGCGCTGCCGTTGAGCACGTGGAACAGCACGCGCTCGCCCTGCTTCACCCGCACCGGCTCGCCGTGGCCGAGCATGCGGCCGTTGACGGTGAAGACCTTGTAGCCGACCTCGTAGCCGTGCGGCGCGCCTTTCGCGAGCGAGGCCTGCATCGCGCGCTCGCCGGTCGTCTTGAGGCCAGCGTCGACGTCGGCCGGACGCAGGAAGTCCTGCGCCATGTCGCCGCCCTGGCTCAGCGTCGGCTCGAACTCCTTGAGGGTGAGGAACACCTCACGGTCGTAGCGGCCGGGTTCGCGCCGGGGCTCGACGTAGACCGGCCCGACCTGCGCGCCGTACATTCCGGCCGTGAGGTTCCCGCGGGCCCTGAGGTGGGTGTGGTAGAACCGAAGACCCGGCGGGCCTGGCGTGAAGCGGATTCGACGCACGCCGCGCGCAGGGATGAAGGGCGTGCCTTCCTCCGCCGCGCCGTCGACATCGACCGGCAGCTTCTGGCCGTGCCAGTGCAGTTGCTCGGGCGCATCGGTGTCGTTGCGGATGTCCACCGTTACCGGACGTCCCTCGGTGAGCCGGACGAGCGGGCCGGGGAACTGGCCATTGTAGGCGATGGCGGACACGATGACCCCGGGGGCCACCTCCAGCTTCGCCGGCTCGATCCGGAGCGTGTAGTCCGTGGCGACGCCCGGTGGCCTCGGCGCGCACCCCTCGAGGGCTGCGGCGGCGCCTAGCTGCAGGATCCGCCGGCGGTCAAACGGCATCCGCGCCTCCCGGCTCATACAGTCCGGGCGCCGGCGACGTCCGTTCGCGCCGGCACGAGCGCCATGAGCGCCGCGCTGCCCGCCGCCGCGAACGCCGCGCCGTAGAAGAACACCGCCGCGTGGCCCACACGGTCCCACAGCACGCCCGCGATCGCCGACGCTGCGAGTCCGCTGAACCCGACCGCCGCGCCGTACCACCCGACGCCGCTGGCGCGAAGATCTTCCGGCGACAGGTCGCTCGCCAGCGCCTTGCCGGCCGCGCGGAACACGCCCTGGAAGACACCGTAGAGGATGAACAGCGCCGCCACGACCACCGCGCTCCGCGCCAAAGCGAAACCGAGATAAGCGGCGAAGAAGACGGCGAACGCCGCGAGCACGAGCGTGCGCCTGCCGAGGCGGTCGGAGAGCGACCCGGCCGGATAGGAGACCAGCGCCGCGACGAGATTGAAGGCCGCGTAGACGAGGATCGTGCCGGTCAGCGACACGCCGAAGCTCTTGGTCTGCAGGATCAGGAACGCGTTGCTCGAGTTGCCGGCGCCGAAGAGCGCCGTCGCGATGAGGTAACCTCGATAGGGCTTGGGAAACCGCCGCAACCCCGCTGCGAAGCTGGCCTTGGCGGTGGTCTCGACTCTCCGTTCACTGACGAAGAACACCATCAGGAACGCGAGCAGCCCGGGAACGACGGCGGCCCAGAAGATCCAGCGCACGTTCGCGCCCCAGAGTGCGAGCAGCGCGGCCGCGAGGACAGGTCCGACGAAGGCGCCGGCGTTGTCGCCCGCGCCTTCCAACCCGAACGCCTTGCCCCGATGCCGCTCGTCGGCCGACGCGGCGACCAGCGCGTCGCGCGGCGCGGATCGCGCGCCGGTCCCGAGCCTGTCGAGAAATCGCGCGCCGAGCACGCCTTGCCAGGTCGAGGACAGGCCAATGAGCGGCTTCGAGAGCGCCGCGACGGCGAAGCCGACCAGTGCGATCCCTTTGCGCCGCTGCAGGCGGTCCGAGAGGGATCCGGCGAAGCCTTGCGTGATGTTCTGGGTCGCCTGCGCGACGCCTTCGATCAGCCCGACGATGCTGCCCCCGGACTTCAACGTCTGGGTCAGGAAAATCGGGATCACCGGGTAGAGCATCTCTGTCGAGATGTCCGCGAAGAAGCTCGCCAGAGCGAGCAGGAAGGTATTCCGGGAAAGACCCGCGAAGTAGCCTTCCTGCCGCGCCGTCTCCGTCATTCCTGCTCCGATCGGCCGCGCCCGCTAGGCGGTGGCGCCGCCGTCCCTCTCGGCGAACTCTAGCGCGACCCGGTGGACCGGGCACGCGTCCTCCGGGCAGGCGATGTCGTCGCAGAGCGGGCAGATGTGGACGGCGCCCTCGACGCTGCGCGTCGCCACGCCCGCGACCGAGCGCGCGGTCAGACGGCGCTCGAGTGCCTGAGCGCGCCGGGCGCGAGATAGCTGTCGAAGGCGGCGCAGACCTGGCGCACGAAGGGGCGACCGACCGGAGTGACGGCGATCCGCTCGTCCTGGCGCTCGATCACGCCGTCGCGCTCGAGCTCGGCCAGGGCCGTCTGGGCGCCCGCGAGGCTCTCGCGAGAGCGGCGCCATTTGCGGCGAACGTCGGCGAGATCGACCTCGAAGCGGCACATAAGCGCCTCGATGATGTCGCCGCGGAACTGGTCGTCGTCAGTGAACGCGACCCCGCGGGCGGTCGGCAGCCGGCCCTCGCGGACGGCGGCGCGCCAGGCGAGCTCGACCGAGTGGTTCTGCGCCAGGCCCTGCGGCAGGCGGCCGATCGCAGAGACGCCGAGTCCCAACAGGATCTCCTCCTGGTCGGTCGTGTAGCCCTGGAAGTTGCGGCGCAGCTCGCCGCGCGCGCTGGCCTTCGCCAGTTCGTCGGTAGGAAGCGCGTAGTGGTCGAGGCCGATGCGGACGTAGCCGGCCGCCTGCAGCCGCTCGGCCGCCGCCTCGCTCTCGTCCAGCCGCTCGGCTTCGCCCGGCAGGGTCCGCTCGTCGATCAGCTTCTGGTGCGCCTTCATCCATGGCACGTGCGCGTAGCCGAAGAGCGCCAGCCGGTCGGGCGCGAGCGTCAGCACGGTGTCGAGCGTCGAGAGCACGTCGGCGGTGCGCTGATGGGGCAGGCCGTACATCAGATCGAGATTCAGCGAGCGCACGCCCGCCTCCCGCAGCCGCGTCGCCGCGGTCGCCACGACTTCGAATGGTTCGAGGCGGTTCACCGCCGCCTGCACGCTCGGCGAGAGGTCCTGGACGCCGAGGCTGGCGCGGGTGAGACCGTTCGCAGCTGCGGCGCGCACCCATTCGGGCGTCAGCCGCGAAGGGTCGATCTCAGCCGACACCTCGGCGCCCTCGTCCACGCGGAACGCGCTCCGCAGGGCGCCGAACAGCGCGCCCAGGTCAGTAGGGCTCAGGATGTTCGGCGTGCCGCCGCCGAGGTGGATCTCTCGGGCCGTGAAGACGCCCGCCAGGTGGCCGGCGACCATCCGCATCTCGGCCTCCACCAGGGCGACGTAGCCCGAGATCGACTCGCCGCGCCGGACCACGCGCGTGTTGCAGCCGCAGTACCAGCACAGTCGATCGCAGAACGGCACGTGTACGTAGATCGAGCCGCCGGCGTCGGCGGGCAGGGCGCCCAGCCAGGCGGCGTAGGTCTCGGAGTCGACCTGGGGCGTGAACTGCGCGGCGGTCGGGTAGCTGGTGTAGCGCGGCGC
>DATKMZ010000150.1:0-12552 GCA_035541575.1 Caulobacteraceae bacterium
GCGAGCAGCTCACGTAGTCGAGTCCGCACTCGTGAAAGAAATGAATGCTGGGCGGATCTCCGCCGTGCTCGCCGCAAACGCCTATTTTCATGCCTTTTCGCGTTTGTCTTCCGCGCTCGGTCGCGAGCTTCACGAGCTCGCCGACGCCCGCGACATCGACGCTGACGAACGGATCTTTCGGCAAGATTCCTTGATCGACGTACGTCGGAAGAAACCTTCCCGCGTCGTCGCGCGAAACGCCGAGCGTTGCTTGGGTGAGATCGTTCGTGCCGTACGAGAAAAATTCAGCTTCCTCGGCGAGCTCGCCGGCGCGAAGTGCCGCGCGCGGCAGCTCGATCATCGTGCCGAATTTGTAGGGGACGTTCGCGCCCACTTCCTTCGCGACGCTCGTCACGATCGCGTGCGTCTTCTCGAGCTCCGCGCGCGTGATCGCGAGCGGGATCATGATCTCGGGCTCGACCTTCACGCCTTTCTTCTGCACCGCGGCTGCCGCTTCGAGGATCGCGCGCACCTGCATCGCGTAGATCTCGGGGTAGGTGATCGCGAGACGACATCCGCGATGACCGAGCATCGGGTTGAACTCGAAGAGCTCCTTCGCGCGCGCTTCCACGCGCTCCGCGGAAACACCGAGCGACTTCGCGATCGCTTCGAGATGTTTCGTCTCGTGCGGCAAAAACTCGTGGAGCGGCGGATCCAAGAGACGGATCGTGACGGGAAGTCCGTCCATCGCGGTGAAGATCGCTTCGAAGTCCGAGCGCTGGAAAGGAAGGATCTTCGCGAGCGCCGCTTCGCGCGCCTCGGTCGTGTCCGCGAGGATCATCTCGCGCACCGCTTGAATGCGCTCCTCCTCGAAGAACATGTGCTCGGTGCGGCAAAGGCCGATGCCTTCCGCGCCGAACTGGCGCGCGGTCGACGCATCGGTCGGGGTCTCGGCGTTGGCGCGGACCCTGAGCCGCCGCGCGGCGTCCGCCCAGGCCATCAGGGTGGCGAAGTCGCCGGAGAGCTCGGGCTCGATCATCTTCACGACGCCCGCCAGGACCTCGCCCTTGGTTCCGTCGATGGTGATGACGTCGCCTTCCCTGAACGTGCGGCCGCGGGCGCGCAGCTCGCCCTGCTTCTCGTAGATCTGGATTTCCGAGGCGCCGGAGACGCACGGCCGGCCCATGCCGCGCGCGACGACCGCGGCGTGGCTGGTCATGCCGCCGCGCGCGGTCAGGATGCCCTTGGCCGCGTCCATGCCGCGGATGTCCTCGGGGCTGGTCTCGTCGCGCACCAGGATCACCGCCTCGCCTGCCGTCCCGAGCCGCTCGGCCTCGTGGGCGGAGAAGACGATCCTGCCCGTCGCGGCGCCGGGCGAGGCGGGCAGCCCCACGGCCACCACGTCGCGCTCGGCGGCAGGGTCGATGGTCGGGTGCAGCAACTGGTCGAGCGAGGCCGGCTCCACGCGCAGCACCGCCTCTTCGTGGGTGATCAGCCCCTCGTTGGCGAGGTCGACGGCGACGCGCAGCGCCGCCTTGGCCGTGCGCTTGCCGTTGCGTGTCTGCAGCATGTAGAGCCGCCCGCGCTCGACCGTGAACTCGATGTCCTGCATGTCGCGGTAGTGCCGCTCGAGCTGGGTCACCACGCCGCGCAGCTCGCCGAACACCTCCGGCAGCGCCTCCTCCATCGAGGGCGCCTTCTCGCCCATCTCCTCGCGGGCGGCGCGGGTGATCGACTGCGGCGTGCGGATGCCGGCCACCACGTCCTCGCCCTGCGCGTTGATCAGAAACTCGCCGTAAAGCGCGTTGTCGCCAGTCGAGGGGTTGCGGGTGAAGGCGACGCCGGTTGCTGAGGTGTCGCCCATGTTGCCGAACACCATCGACTGCACGTTCACGGCCGTGCCCCAGCTCTCGGGGATGTCGTGCATGCGGCGATAGAACTTCGCCCGGTCGTTCATCCAGCTGGCGAACACCGCGCCGATCGCGCCCCAGAGCTGCTCTTGCGGCGCCTGCGGGAACGGGCGCTCGAGCTCGCGCTCGACGGCGGCCTTGTAGCCGCCAACCACCTCCTCCCAGTTCTCGGCCGTCAGCTGGGTGTCGATCGAGAGGCCGAGGCGGTCCTTATGGTCGTCAAGGATCTCCTCGAACATGTGATGGTCGAGGCCGAGCACCACATTCGAGTACATCTGGATGAAGCGCCGGTAGCTGTCGAACGCGAAGCGGCGATCTCCAGCGAGCTTCGCCAGCCCCTCGACGGTGGAGTCGTTGAGGCCGAGGTTCAGCACGGTGTCCATCATGCCGGGCATCGAGGCGCGGGCGCCCGAGCGCACCGAGACCAGCAGCGGATTGGCCGCGTCGCCAAAGCGCTTGCCGGCCAGCGCCTCGACCCGCGACAGCGCCTCGGCGACCTCGGCCTCCAGGCTCTCCGGATAGCGCCGCTCGTGAGCGTAAAAGTGGGTGCAGGCCTCTGTGGTGATCGTGAAGCCCGGCGGCACCGGCAGGCCGAGCGCCGACATCTCCGCGAGGTTCGCGCCCTTGCCGCCGAGCAGGTCCTTCATCGAGGCGTCGCCGTCGGCGGCCCCGCCGCCGAACGCGTAGACGAAGCGCTTGCGGGTCAGAGTCTCGACCATGCCCGTTCCTAACCCGAAATCTGCGAGAAGTCCGCCACCTGGGCCATCAGCGCGCGCACCTCGCCGAGCAGCTTGAGACGGTTGCTGCGCTCTGTCGTGACGTCCGAATTGACCAGCACCTTGTCGAAGAAAGCATCGACCGGCGACCTGAGCGCGGCGAGCGCGCGCATGGCGCCGGCGAAGTCCTCCTTGGCGAGCGCGGCCTCGACCGCCGGGACGGCGCGGGACAGCGCCTGGATCAGCGCCGCTTCCTCTGGCGGAGCGCCTGGCAGCGACGCCGGTCGCCCGCTGGGCACCGCGCCTTTCTTGGCCTCCGCCTCCAGGATGTTCGAGGCGCGCTTGTAGGCGGCCAGCAGGTTCGCGCCGTCGGGCGCGGCGAGAAACCGCCCCAGCGCCTCGATCCGACGCATGATCCGAACCAGATCGTCGTCGCCGAGCGCGAAGATGGCGTCGACCAGGTCGTGCCGCGCGCCCTGCTCGCGCAGCAGCACTTTCAGGCGCTCGACCAGGAAGGCGGTGACCTCTTCGGCGACCTCGCGGGCGGCGCGGAAACCGTAGATCACCGGCTGGGTCGGCTTGCGCGTGACGATCGAGGTGCGGTCGAAAGAGACTGGCCGGTCCTCGGCCACCTTGATCACGTAGGCCGCCTCGGTGATCAGGGCCTCTTCCAGTTCCTCGAGGTAGGGCTCGATGCCGAGGTCCGGCTCGTCCGGATCGATGCCCATCCAGCCGGTCGTGCGCCCTGATGAGACATAGACCGCCCGGCCGGGCGCCATGTAGGTCTTCAGCGTGCGGAACCAGTCCTTCACCGCCGCACGGATCGGAAGGCGGATGTCGGACTTCAGCACGATCCGGATCACGCCGATCGCGGCGCGGCGCAACGCGTAGGGGTCGCGCGAGCCGGTGGGCCTCTCGCCGACCGCGAAGAAGCCGACCAGGGTGTCGAGCTTGTCGGTCAGCGCCACGGCCATCGCGAGCGGCGTGTCCGGCGCCTCGTCACTCGGCCCCGCGGGCCGGTACTGCTCGGCGATGGCGTCCGCGATCGGCCCCGCAAGTCCAGCCTCGCGGGCGTAGTAGCCGCCCATCACGCCCTGCAGCTCGGGGAACTCGCCGACCATGCTGGAGGCGAGGTCGGCCTTGGCGAGCCTGGCCGCCTCGCGCGCCCGCTTCGGATCCGCGCCGACCGCCGGCGCGAGGCGCTCGGCCAGCAGCTCCAGCCGTGCGACGCGCTCGGCCATCGTGCCCAGCTTGGCGTGGAAGGTGACGCCCTTCAGCTTCTCCAGCCAGACGTCGAAACCCGCTCTGCGGTCCTCGTCCCAGAAGAACTGGGCGTCCTTGAGCCTGGCCGAGAGCACGCGGGCGTTGCCAGCGGCGACCAGCGCCCCGCCGTCGGCCGCCTCGATGTTGGCGACGACGATGAACCGCGCCGCCAGCCGGCCGGTCATCCGGTTCTGCACTGCGAAATAGCGCTGGTGCGTGCGCATCGAGGTGCGGATCACCTCTGGCGGCAGCTCAAGGAAAGCCGGGTCCATATCGCCCATCAGCGGCACGGGCCACTCCGCGAGGCCCGCCACCTCCTCCAGGAGGCCCTCGTCGTCGACGAACTCGAGGTCGTGAGCGCGGCAGAGCGCGCTCGCCGCGGCGCGGATGCGGTCCTGCCGGTCCTCGGCGTCGAGCAGTACGAACCGGCTTGCGAGCCCCTCGCGGTAGGCATCGAAGGTCTTCGCCCGGAACGGCGGGGTCTCGCCCATGAACCGGTGGCCCTCGGTGAAGTCGCCCGCTTCGATCCCTTCGACGTTCAGGCGCACGACCTCGCCGTCGAAGACGCAGAGGATCCGCTGCAGGGGCCTCACCCACCTGAGGCGCCCGGCGCCCCAGGTCATCGATTTCGGCCACGGGAAGGCGCGGATGATCTCCTCGACCATCCCGGCCAGGATCTCGGGCGTGGGACGTCCGGCGCGCGAGAGCGTCGCGAACCAGACGCCGTCGCGCTCGGTCAGCTGATCCTGCGTCAGCCCCGTCGAGCGCAGAAAGCCGGCCAGCGCCTGATCCGGCGCGCCGACCCGTGGGCCCTTGCGCTCCTCGACCCGGTCGCCCTGCGCCGCCGGCAGGCCGTCGACCACCAGCGCCAGCCGACGAGGGCCGGCGAACGTCCTGAGGCGCTCGAATGGCAGCGCGGCCGCGCCGAGCCGTTCGCGCGCCATCCGCTCCAGGTCGCGCTGCGCCCCCGGCTGCATGCGCGCCGGAATCTCTTCCGAGAGAAGCTCGAGCAGAAGCTGGGGCATCTCAGGCGTTCTCGCCCTGCTCGGCGACCCAGGCTTCCGCACAGGCTTTGCAGAGATCGCGGATGCGGCCGATGTAGCTCTGGCGCTCGGCGACGGCGATCGCGCCGCGGGCGTCCATCAAGTTGAAGAGGTGCGAGGCCTTGAGCACGTGGTCGTAGGCCGGCAGCACCAGCGGCTGGCCGAGCCGGCCTTTCGACGCCAGCAGCCGCGGCGCCTCGCGCTCCATGTCTTCGAACTGCCGCTTCAACGTCGCGACGTCGGCCGCCTCCTGCTCGTAGGCGGAGAACTGGCGTTCGTTCTCGAGGAAGACGTCGCCATAGGTCATGAAGTCGTCGCTCTGCGGGTCGTTGTAAGCGAGGTCGTAGACGCTCTCGACGCCCTGGACGTAGAGCGCGAGCCGCTCGAGCCCGTATGTGAGCTCCCCGGCGACCGGGAACACGTCGAGCCCGCCCACCTGCTGGAAGTAGGTGTACTGGGTCACCTCCATCCCGTCGCACCAGACTTCCCAGCCGAGGCCCCATGCGCCGACCGTGGGGTTCTCCCAGTCGTCCTCGACGAAGCGGATGTCGTGCACCGTCGGGTCGATCCCGACCGCCGCCAGCGAGCCGAGGTAGAGCTGCTGCATGTCGGGCGGGTTCGGCTTCAGGATCACCTGGTACTGGTGATGCTGGTGCAGCCGGTTCGGGTTCTCGCCGTGGCGGCCGTCGGCCGGGCGGCGCGACGGCTGCACGTAGGCGGCCCGCCAGGGCTTCGGACCGAGCGCGCGCAGCACCGTCGAGGGCGCAAGCGTGCCGGCGCCGATCTCGACATCGTAGGGCTGCAGGATCACGCAGCCTTGCCGACTCCAGTAGTCATGGAGCGCAAGGATCAGGCCTTGAAACGACAAGGGTGCGGCGGCCATCGGTCGGGCTTGTTTTTGCGAAGAGTCGCGGACGCGAGAAGGTCGGCGGACCTATAGGGCCCGCCGACCTCGGCTTCAAGCTGACGTCCGGCGCGTCGCAGCGCGCGGACAAGCCCTCCGGGGCCGCCGGCTCAATCGCCGGCGGGCTTCGTCCGCTTGCCGGCGCGCGACAGCGGCTGCCCGAACGCGGCGCGGTTGGCCGGGGTGTCCGGAACGGGCTGGCTGGCGACAACCTGAACGCCGCCGGCGACGGTTGCCGAGGCGTTGGCGGGCGAACCGGTGGGCGCCGCGCCCTGGCCGTTCATGTCCGACGGCGGGGGCGCGTCCGGGGCGGTCGCCGTCGTGTCCGGCGACGTCTGGGGCGACGTTGGCGGGTCAGAGGCGGTCTGGGCGTAGGCGGTCGCGCTGATGAGGCACGCCGCCGTCGCCATCAATGCGGTGCGAACGAGAGGCATGGCTTGATCCTTGTGAGAGGCGGCCCGCTGGGGCCGCTCGCACCAAGCCAACGCAAAGCCGCGCCGCGTAGTTCCGCTACTGCGTGCCGGCCGGGGCCGCGGGGGCGGTCGGGGCGGCCGGCGGCGGCGCGACCTGGGCCGCGTAGGGGCTGTCGGACGGGATCAGCACCTTGTCGATCACGTGGATCACCCCGCCGTTCGACGCCTTGACGTCGGCCTGGATGATGTCGGCGTTGTTGACCAGCATGTCTTCAGGGTTGCTGCCGTCGAGCAGCACCGTCTGATTCTCGACCGTCGCGACCGGACCCTTGGCGCCCTTGATCTTGCTCGAGTCCACCTGAGCGTTGATCAGGTGGTACTTCAGGATCTGCTGTAACTGGTTGGCGGCGGTGTCGTTGGCGGCCATCAGCTTGGTCAGCACGTCGGCCGGCAGCGCGTTGATCGCCGCATCGGTCGGCGCGAACATCGTGATCGGGTAGCGCTGCAGAATCGGCGCGAGACCGGTCTGGTCGACCGCCTTCAGCAGCAGCGTGAACTGGCCCGAGCTTTTCAGCGTCGCATAGATGTCGCTGCCGCCCACGACCTTCGGGATGCTGGGCAGAGCCGGCGCGGCCGGCGCGGGCGCCGCCGGGGCAGACGCCGCTGCAGGCGCATCGCCGGCGGCGAAGGCTGCGGCGGGCGCAGCGAGCATGGCCGCCGCCGCAGCGGTGGTGACGAAGCGGATCAGGTTCATAGATATCCTCGGCTGGAGGGACAGCGTCCCGCGCCGGACCCTTTATTAAGGCTGGGCCGTCTCCGTCAATCGGTCAGCGCATTCGCGTTTGCGTGACATGGCGTCCCAATGGCCGCCCCCGCTCGCGTTCCAGCAAGTCCATTTGCTGGGCGCCCAGGAACAAGGGCGCCCGAAAAATGGGCGCCGCGCCTTGTTTCTTACCAAACGCTTATTCGGAGTCGCCGCGTTTCCAGGCGCCCGACCATAGCGTCGCCGGTGTCGGCGTGCGGGGCCAAGGTCCCTCTGGTCGGTAGGGGATAACTTTTTTCAGGAGGCGCGCGCGCCGGCGGCAGGTTCGTCGGACGGGCGGGAGCGAGGCGGATGAAACTCATCATAGCAGTCGTCAAACCCTTCAAGCTCGACGAGGTCCGCGAAGCCCTGGTGGGCGCGGGCGTCGAGGGCCTGACGGTGTCGGAAGTCAAAGGCTACGGCCGTCAGAAGGGTCACACCGAAATCTACCGCGGCGCGGAATACCAGGTCACCTTCGTGCCCAAGGTGAAGCTGGAAGCCGTCGTCGACGACGCAGGGGCCGCGGGGGCGGTCGAGGCGATCAAGTCGGCGGCCGGCACGGGCAAGATCGGCGACGGGAAGATCTTTGTCCTGAACGTCGAGGAAGCGGTGCGGATCAGGACCGGCGAGACCGGCGCGGCCGCGCTCTAACACGGGACAAGGGGATAGTTCTCATGAAGCTACTTGGTATCCAGCGATTGGCGGGCCTGGCGATCGCCGCCATGATCATCGGCGCGCCGCTGGCCGCCTTCGCCCAGAACGCGACGAACGCGGCGACCAACGCGCCGGCCGCCGCGGCGAACGCAGCCGACGCGAACGCCACCAACGCGACCAACGCCACGAACGCCACCAATGCGGCCGCCGCGGCCCCGGCCGCCGCCGGCAACCCGGACGCGACGCACGACTACTCGAAGGACAGCGTCAACTCAGGCGACGACGCGTGGATGCTCACCTCCTCGGTGCTGGTGCTGATGATGACCATCCCCGGCCTGGCGCTCTTCTACGCCGGCATGGTGCGCAAGAAGAACATCCTCGCCACCCTCGCCCAAAGTTTCGGGGCGACGGCGGTGATCGCGGTGGCCTGGATGGTGATCGGCTATTCGATCGCCTTCACCGGCGGCGGGACCACGGGGATGCAGCCGTACATCGGCAGCTTCAAGTACTTCCTGCTGGCGCCGCTCAACGACGACGTCAACATCGCCAGTCCGCTTGCGCCGACAATCCCCGAGACCGTGTACATGTTCTTCCAGATGACGTTCGCGATCATCACCCCGGCGCTGATCGCCGGGGCGCTGGCCGACCGCATGAAGTACTCGGCGTTCCTGCTCTTCATGTTCTTCTGGCTGATCCTGGTCTACTGCCCGATCGCCCACTGGGTCTGGGGCGGCGGCTGGCTGGGCACGCTGGGCGCGCTCGACTACGCCGGCGGCACCGTCGTGCACCTCAACGCCGGGACCGCGGGCCTCATCACCGCGCTCATGCTCGGCAAGCGCAAGGGACTCGGCACCGAGAACTTCGCGCCGTTCAACCCGGCCTACGCCCTCGTCGGCGCCTCGCTGCTGTGGGTCGGCTGGTTCGGGTTCAACGCGGGCTCGGCCGTCGAAGCTCATGACGGCCAGGCCGGCATGGCCGCGGCGGCGACCCAGATCGCCACCGCCGCCGCGACGCTGGCCTGGATGTTCATGGAGTGGATCATCGCCAAGAAGCCGACCGTCATCGGCATGGCTTCGGGTGCGGTGGCGGGTCTGGTGGCCATCACCCCGGCCTCGGGCTTCGTGAACCCCACGGGCGCCCTGATCATCGGCATCGCCGCGGGCGTGGTCTGCTACTTCGCTGCGGTGCACGTGAAGAAGATGCTCGGCTTCTATGACGACGCGCTCGACTGCTGGGGCGTGCACGGCGTCGGCGGAGCGCTGGGCGCGATCATGACGGGCATGTTCGCCTCCAATAAGATCAACTCCGCGAGCAAAGGCTGGCTGATCGACGGCAACTTCGACCAGATGGGCAAGCAGCTGATCGATGTCGGAGCGGTGTTCGTCTACTGCGCCATCGTCACCTTCATCATCCTGGCGGTGCTCAAGTACACCATCGGCATCCGCGTCAGCGAGGACGTGGAAGTCGAGGGCCTGGACATCAACCTCCACGGCGAGGTCGTCCAGGGCTGACCGGTTCTTCCTCCTGGTCCAAGCGTGGGGAGCGGGGTCCTTCGGGGCCCCGCTTTCGTTTGCGCGTCAGGGACGCAAGCCGGCGAGCCGGCAAGGCCGCACCCACCAGTCGCGATGCGCATCGGCGATCGCGAGCGCCGCGTTGCGAGCGTCCTCATGCGAGGCGCAGATCGCAAAGCAGGTCGCTCCCGAGCCCGACATGCGGGCGATCAGGGTCTCCCGCCGTGAGCGCAGCGCGGCGAGCACGTCGGAGATCGCGGACTGCAACGAGATCGCCGGGGCCTCGAGGTCGTTGCGGCAGGTTCCGAGGAAGGCGGCGAGCTCGCCCGGCGTTGCGAGCGCACCCGGCCAGGCGGGTTCATCCGCCGACGGGTCCGACGTCATGGCGTCGAACGCCCGGTAGACCAGACCCGTAGGCGACGCCAGGTTCGGATTGACGAGAACGGCGTCGACCTCGGGGAACGGCGGCGGCGTGTCGAGGTCGTCGCCCCTGCCGCGACCCACCACCGGCTGGACCGAGAGGCAGGCGCTGACGTCGGCGCCAAGGCCGCGCGCGATCTCGATGACCTCATCGGCGGCAGTGTCGACACCGAAGGCCTGGCAAAGCAGCCCCAGCGTCGCCGCGGCGTCCGCGGAGCCGCCGCCGAGGCCGGCGGCGACGGGAAGCTGCTTGTCGAGCACGAGCCGGAACGACCCAGTCTCGCCGTCGAAGAGGCGCAGGAACGCATCGCGGGCCCTCGCCACGAGATTGGGGCCCGCCTCGTTCGCCAAGCCTTCGCCGTAGGGGCCGATGACCTTGAAATCCATGGCGTCGGACGGTTCGAGCCGCACGACATCGCCGACATTGGCGAACGTCATCAGGCTGCAGACCGGGTGGTAGCCGTCGGCCCCGACCGGACCGACATGCAGGAACAGGTTCACCTTCGCCGGCGCGAAGCGCTGACCGTGCATCGGCGGGCTACTGCAGGCTGGTCTGTGGTCCGGGCGCGGCCGAGACGTCGGGCCCGAGCGGCGAGGCGAGCTTGGCCTCGGCGCGGGCCCTGAGCCGATCGTCGGGGTTCAGCGACAGCACGCGCCGCCACTGGAACTGCGCCTCGATCTTGCGTCCGACGCGCCAATAGGCGTCTCCCAGATGGTCGTTCACCTCGGCGATTCCCGGCTGCAGCGTCACCGCCTGCTCGAGCTTGTCGACCGCGTTCGGATAGTCGCCGAGCCGGTAGTAGGCCCAGCCCAGGCTGTCGATGATCTCGCCGGACTGGGGCTCGGCGTCGGCGGCCCGCTGCACCATCGCGAGCGCCTCCTTCAGACGCTCGCCGCGGTCGATCCAGAAGTAGGCCTGGAAGTTGAGCAGCTCGGGCTCGTCGGGACTCAGCTTCAAGGCGGCCGTCAGATCGGCCTGGGTCTTGTCGAAGTCGCCGAGCTCGTCGAAGGCCGAAGCGCGCAGGTAGTAGAGCCGCCAGTCCGGCGCGGGCCCAGAGGTGTCGATCAGCCTGGTCAGGACGGCGGCGGATTCCGCGAACTGCGAGTCGCCCCGCAGCAGGTCGGCGAGCGTGCCGGCGGCCTCGCGGCTCGCCGGCGCGGCGGCGACGGTCTCGCGCGAGATCTTCAGCGCCGTCTCGTGGTCGCCGGCGTTCTGGTAGGTCCACGCGAGCTTGTTCCGCGCGGCGACGTAACGGTCCGAACTCGGCGACACCTGCGCGTAGGCGGCGCGCGCGGCGTCGGGATCGGCGGGCGCCAACAGGTCGCCCACCAGGATCCAGGCCTCGTTGTTGGCCGGGTCGAGCCGGAGCGCGAGGCGCAAGTAGTCGAGCGCGTAGACCTGCTGCTTCTGCGCGATGAGGCTCGCGGACGGGATCAACAGCGCCTCGGAGGCGCCCTGACGGATGCCGGGCAGCGGCGGCGGGCGACCGTGCTTGCGGGCCCGCGCGAGCACCTGAGCCATCGTCTCGTTGCCGGGCTCGCGGGTCAGCCGGTCGTGGTAGAGCGCCTGCGCTTCGCTCCAGCGCCCGCGCCGTTCGAGGAATGCGCCGTAGGACACGGTGATCAGGCCGCTCTGGTCGCCGGCGTCGAGCAGCGCCTTGAACGCGCGCTCCGCGTCGGCGTGCCGGCCGAAGCGCTCATCGAGCTCGGCCTGGTCGAGGTCGGCGACGAACTGGGCGATGCCGTCGCCGTTCATCTGCGGGCGGCTGAGGGCGTGCGCCGCGTCGCCTGCGGCGGCCGCCGCGAACGGCGCGAGCAGCGAGGCGATGGCCCGGTGCGGGTACCCTGCGTCCGGCCCGCTCAACAGCGCGTAGGCGTCCTTCGGCTTGCCGCTGGCCAGCGCCTCCACGCCACGCACCACCGCGCCCAGGTGGCGCGCGGAAAGGTTGGGATCGTCGTCGCCGGGGGCCAGCGCGGCGGCCTCGGTCACGTCGCCCGCCCGGAGCGCGGCGTTGAAAGCCTCGGTCTTGACGAAGCTCGGCCCGCCGGCGCTGGCCGCGGCGCGTCCCAGGTAGACGGCCGCGGCGCCGAGGTGCCCCTCGTCCTGCGCCGCCTGGCCGGCCAGGAAGAGCCCGAAGGGCGATGCGCTGGGATCGGGCGTCGGCTCGGCCGGCGCTGCGTGCGCGAGCGCCGCTGGCGGCGGCGCGGCCGGCTCGCTCGCGCAACCCGCAAGGCTCGCGCCGCAGAGAAGCAGGATCAGAAGCTGCGATCGCGCCATCGGCGCAAGCCTTGGCCCGAACCGGCGGCCGCCGCAAGCGCCGGCGCCGGCGGGCGCGTCACATGTTGGGATAGTTCGGCCCCCCGCCGCCCTCGGGGCAGCTCCAATTGATGTTCTGCGACGGGTCCTTGATGTCGCAGGTCTTACAGTGGACGCAGTTCTGCGCGTTGATCTGGAACCTGGGGTTCTGTCCGGCCTCGTCGTAGAGCACCTCGTAGACCCCCGCCGGGCAGTAGAGCCGGGCCGGCTCGCCGTAGCGCGGCAGGTTGATGTTGATCGGAACCGTCGGGTCTTTCAGTCGCAAGTGCGGCGGCTGGTCCTCCTCGTGGTTGGTCGACGAGAGGAACACCGACGAGAGCTTGTCGAAGCTCAGCACCCCGTCCGGCTTCGGGTAGACAATCGGCTCGTAGTCGCTGGCCAGCCCCGTGGAGGCGGCGTCGGTCTTGCCGTGCTTCAGCGTGCCCCAGGGGGAAAAGCCGCCGAGGAAGCTCGTGCACCAGAGGTCGGCCACCGCAAGGCCCGAGCCAATCAGGGTGCCGTACCGCGACCATAGCGGCTTGGCGTTGCGCACGGTGCGCAGTTCCTTGGCGACCCAGGAGCCGGCGAACGTGGTCTCGTACTCGGCCAACGTGTCGCCCTCGCGGCCCGCCCCGATTGCC
>DATKMZ010000151.1:0-31212 GCA_035541575.1 Caulobacteraceae bacterium
GGCCAGATCATCAGGGCGCGGCGACCGAACCGATCGGAGAGCGCGCCGCCGGCGAGCGAGGCGAGGAAGCCGGCGACCCCGTTCGTCACCGCCACCAGGAGGCCGGTGCGCATGCCCATGTGCAGCGTCGTCTGGGCGTAGGTGGTCATGAAGTTGAAGACGTAGGTCGAGATCGTGGCGGAGGCGATGAGCCCAAGGCCCAGCAGCACGATCCGCCAGTGCCCGGCGATCACTCGCCAGACCCCGGCGTCCGGGTGCACGTCGGCGTGTGCGGCGAGCTTCGGCTCCTCGTGGCCCAGCGTCTCGGGCAGATGCTGGCGGATGATCAAGCCGAACGGCAGCACCAGGGCGCCGATCGCGATCGCGATGCGCCAGCCCCAGTCGTGCGTCTCCGACATCGTCAGCACACGGCTGACCGTCAGCCCGATCAAGCCGGCTGAGATGTTGGCCAGCGACTGGCTGCCGCTCTGCCAGGCGCCATAGAGCCCGCGCCGGTGCAATGGCGCGGCCTCGATCAGGTAGGCGGTCGTCGGCCCCACCTCGCCGCCCAGCGCAAAGCCCTGCACCAGCCGGCAGCTCACGGCCAAGATCGGCGCCCACACGCCGATCTGCTGGTAGCCGGGCACGCAGACGAAGCCGACCAGCGCCAGCCCCATCAGCGCGAATGAGAGCAGCATCGCGGGCTTGCGCCCGACACGGTCGGAGAACCTGCCGATCACGATCGCGCCGATCGGGCGGCAGACGAAGCCGACGCCGAAGGTGAACAGCGACAGCATCAGCCGCCCGAACTCGCTGTGGGTCGGGAAGAACGTGTCGCCGATCTGCAGAGCGAAGAACGTGTAGACGACGAAGTCGTAGAACTCGAGCCAGTTGCCGACCACGGCGGCGGCCACATGGGTCCGCGAGATCGACGGGGCCGCGTGCTCTGCTGCGGTCGCTTCGGCCGCCGTCACCATCCGAACCTCGCCCCCCAACCGAACGCCCGTCGCTACTGAACGCCCGTCACTTATGCGGGCGTCGGGGGAAAGTCACGCGGCCGCGCCGCGACTCGGGCCGGCGCCGCGCGTGCGACGTTGACGACAACCCCCGGCCGTGGCCAATCGCCCCCATGGCCGCACCGCAGATCGACCCCTTCGCCCGTGTCGTTCATCGCTTCGCCACCGCCGGCAAGCTGGACGCCGCCCGCACGATCCTGAACTGGGACGCGCAGACCCACATGCCTAGGGGCGGCGCGGGCGCGCGGGCCGAGCAGATGGCGGCGATCACCGAGGTCTCGGCCGACCTGATCGGCTCCGAGGCCGCGGCCGGCGAACTCGCCGAGGCCGAGGCGATGGCGAGCGCGCTGGCGCCGAACGAGCGCGCCGACCTCGCCGAGATGCGCCGCACCCACGTCCACACCGCGGCCGTGCCGAAGGATTTGCTGGCGGCCAAGGCGCGCGCGTCCGCCAAGCTGCAGCAGGTCTGGATGCGGGCCAAGCCCGCGAACGACTGGGCCGCCTGGGCCCCGGGCTTCAAGGAGCTGCTGGCTCTGACCCGCGAGGTCGCCCAGGCCAAGGCCGAGGCCCTCGGAACCTCGGCCTACGGCGCGCTTCTCGACCAATACGACCCCGGTGTCGGCGAGGCGCTGATCGATCCGATCTTCGCCGACCTCGCAGCCACGCTGCCGGGCCTGATCGCGGAGGTGCGCGAGCGACAGGCGTCGTGGCCGGCGCCGGTCCCGTTCGGCGAGGTTCCGGTCGAAAAGCAGGCCGCGGTCGCGCACAAGCTCGCGCTGACCGTCGGCCACGATCCCGACAGCTTCCGCATCGACTCCGCCCCGCACCCGTTCTCGGTGCCGCACAGTCCCGGCGATGTGCGCTTCACCACCCGCTACGACCTCCACGAGATCCGCTTCGCGATCCGCGCGACCCTGCACGAGGCCGGGCACGCGATGTACGAGTTCAACCTGCCGCGTGATTTCGCCTTCCGGCCGGGGGGCATGGCGCGGGGCATGACAGCACACGAGAGCCAGTCGCTGTCGCTGGAGATGATGGCGGGCCGCAGCCGTGAGTTCCTCGGCTGGCTCGCTCCGATGCTGGAGGCCGAATACGGCGGCGATCCCGAGCGCTGGTCGGCGGCCAACGTGCTCAACGCCTGGCGCCGGCTCGAAGACGGCTTCATCCGTGTCGAGGCCGACGAGCTCAGCTATCCGCTGCACGTGATCCTGCGCTACCGGCTGGAAAAGGCGCTGATCGCCGGCGACCTCGCCGTCGACGACATTCCGGCCGCCTGGGACGAGCTTTTCGCGAAGCTGCTCGGCCGCACGCCGCCGGACCTGGCGCACGGATGCTTGCAGGACATCCACTGGTCGGCCGGTCTGATGGGCTACTTTCCGAACTACGCGATGGGCTCGATGCTGGCCGCGCAGCTGTTCGAGCGCGCCAACGTCGAGGATGTGGCGATCCTGCCGGCGCTCGCCCGCGGCGACTTCGGCCCCTACTTCGCGTGGGTGAAGCCGCGCATTCACGAGCGGGCGAGCCTCGTCTCGTTCGCCGAACTCGTCGAAGACGCCACCGGCGCGCCGTTGAGCGCCGACGCGTTCAAACGCCACATCCGGCGCCGCTACCTCGAAGAGCCCCTGGCTTAGCGGTACGTCAGTCTTAACACGGAGGGCGCGGAGGAGGCACGGAGGACACGGGGGCTTTCGGCGCGCAGGCGAATCTCCGGGCACGGCGCTCAGGCGCCTCGCGTGCCCTCCGTGTTCGCCGCGGAGCAGCGGTCTGTGTCCTCTGTGTTGAGAGAGTCGGCCGCCACTAGCGCCGACCTCGCCAGCTACTCAGCTCCGCATCAGCCCCGCGATCGCCTGGCGGACGGCGGTCAGGGACTGGCCGACGACCATGCCTTTCCAGTCGTCGGCGTCGCCGTAGAAAGCGTCGCGGATCTGCGCCTTGATCGCCTGGCCCTCGGGCGAGAGCGGATCGCCGTGTGCGTGCAGCCAGGCGTCGGCCCGGAGCGCCAGAAACACCTCGGCCAGGGACTTGGTGCCGTACTCCAGCGCCATGCCGGTCACCTCGGCCGGCGCCAGCACCTGCGGCGCTGCGGTCAGGTTGTCGCCGGCGGTCTCGGCCGAGGTGGAGCTGCCGTCGGACGGGCAGGTGATGTTGCAGCCCCACCAGGCGAGGCCGCGGTCGTAGGCCGGCGTCCCGGCCCGGTCCGACATGATCGGCTCGGCGTAGCCCCAGGGCCCGAGGCCGGTGTGGTAGTCGATGATCGCGATCCTGCCGGCTTGCGCCAGGGCCTCGCGATAGATCGCCTCCTGCGTTCGCCGCGCCCAGGTGGGCCCGGCGCCGCCGTAGAAGACGCCGCCAGCGTGCTTGTACTGGCCCCCGCTCAACGCTTGCTGCAGCGCCATCGCGCCGTGCGTCTCGGCATAGGTCCTCAGGACACGCGCGGTCGCGCGCTGGGTTTCCTCCGTCCACTGATCGGGTACGGCCGCGTCCGCCAGCTCGTCGTAGCCCGGGTTCTCGGGCACCGGTTGGGCGAAGTCGATCCAGTTGCGGTTGAGGTCGACGTTCTCCTCGGTCACGCGCCGCAGCCAGGCGAAGCCGAAGGGGTTGATCGCGTGGATCATCAGCACCGCCAGGCCCGGCGGCAGGTTCGCCGCCTCGCCCCGCCGCAGCCAGTCGACCTGCGCCCCCGAGCCGCAGAAGCCTTCGCCGCCGTGCGTGCCCGAGACCATCACCAGCACCCGCTCGGCGCTGCGCGGGCCGAACCAGGCCGTGTCGGCGGAGAGATCGCCGCCGTCGGGTCCCTTGTTCGGGTTCGCGATCGTGTCGAGCTCGCCGCCCGCTTCCTCGGCGGCGGCGCGGAACTTGGCGCGCGCTTCGGCGTAGGTGGCGCTGAAACTCTCGGCTGAATTCAAGGGAACGCTCCGGCAGGTTCGCTTTCGCCCTCAGGCGCCCTATGACGCCGCCGGGCTGTTGGGAAGGCACTTATGGCGCACCGCTACGATTTCGCCTCGGACAATGTGGCGCCCGCGATGCCGGAAGCGCTGCAGGCCTTGATCGCCGCCAACGAGGGCTTCGCCGCGGGCTACGGCGCCGACCATGTCTCCCGGCGCGCGGCCGACCTGATCCGCGCGCTCGTCGACTCCGACGCGGAGGTGCGGTTCGTGCCCTCGGGCACCGCCGCCAACGCGTTGACGCTGGCGACGCTGGCGTCGCCGCACGAGGCGGTGATCTGCCACGAGCACTCCCACGTCGCGACCGACGAGACCGGCGCGCCCGGCTTCTTCGGCTCTGGACTAGGGCTGATCCGGCTCGGCGGCGGCTCCGGCCGGCTCGACCTCGCTCCGGTCGTCGCGGCCGCCAAGGCGCCCGACACCGCGCACCACCAGTCGCCGGCCGCACTCAGCCTCACCAACACCACCGAGTACGGCGCGCTCTATCGCGAAACCGACGTCGGGGCGCTGGCTGCGGCGGCCAAGGCGCAGGGGCTGCGCCTGCACCTCGACGGCACCCGGCTCGCGAACGCGACAGCCGCCGGTTTCGATCCGAAGCGCCTCGCGCCGCTCGGCTTCGACATCGCCGTGATCGGCGCGACCAAGGCCGGGGCTACCCCCTCGGAAGCGATCGTGCTTTTCGACAGGCAGCTCGCGCGCCGGTTCGACGCGCGGATGAAGCACGCCGGCCAGCTGGTCTCGAAGGGCCGCTTCCTCGCGGCGCCCTGGATCGGTCTGCTGGAGACCGGCGCCTGGACCGCCCGCGCGGCGCACGCCAACGCGATGGCGACGAAGCTGGCCGCGGCGATGCCGTTCCGGGTGCTGCACCCCGTCGAGTCGAACGGTGTCTTCGTCGAAATGGACGAGCCCACCCTCAAGCGGCTCCACGCCGCCGGCTGGTTCGTCTACCGCTTCATCGACGGCTCGGTCCGCTTCATGTGCTCCTGGGCGACGACGGACGCTGCGGTGGAGGAGGTGGCCGCGGCGCTGAAAGCGCTGGCCTAGGTCGAGGGCTCTCGCAGCAAGGTCGGCCTTTCGGCGTCACGACAGCACGCAGCCGTCGCAAAGTGTCGTCTCAGTGCTTCGTCGGGGTTGCCGTGCTTGCTGTCTGGCGGCTGTCGACAGTGCGCTGGCAGCTACCCGCGCCGGGCCAGGTTCTGCAGGTACTCCCTCCGGTTCAGGGGGTTGGCGTCGGTGCGGGCGCGGACGGGGGGATCGCCCTTCACCTCGCGATGTCGGCTGAAACTGGTCTCCAGCACGCCTTCGCCTTCGGTCAGGCCCGGCAGCCGCAGCCTGAGCGCGTGCGTCTGGCGCGCCGGGATCTCGCCTTCCATCATCGCCATCCGGCCTTCGCTGGCCTGGCTCAGCATCTCCGCTTCGAGCTTCCCGAGCTCGGGCAGCAGGGCGCTCAGGCAGCGCTCCGGCGCCGTGAGCGTGAAGCGGTCGATCGGCTCGCAGACCTGGGTCCTGGCGCGCTTGATCGCCTGCATCAGCGCCAGCGGGGTCAGCTTGCGATGATCGGCCGGGGTGCTGGTCGCGAAATGGCGGTAACGAATGACGTGGGTCATGACCACGAGAGCGTCGGGAATGTCCCAACCGCAGAGACCCTGCCGCAGCGTCTCGCGCACGGCGTCCTCGACCGCCGCGAAGAAGGCCGCCGGCAGGGCGCCGACTTCCACCTCGAGCCTGAACTCGACCCCGGCGCCCGGCGGGCGCGGCGCCACGCGCAGGCCAACACGGGCCATGAAGGGGTAAGGCGGCTCCCAGAGCGCGGCGCCCTCGCCGACCAGCCGCTCGATGCAGATCGGCGTGGTCTCGGAGAACGCCGCCGCGACGTGGAAGTCGGCGGCGAGCGTGTCGCGGATCACCTCCTTCTGCACCTCGCCGTAGAGCGAGACGGCGATCTCTCCGCGCGCGTCGTCCTGGCGCAGCGCGATCAGCGGGTCCTGCTCGGCGAGATGACTCAGCGCCGCGAACAGCCGGCCCTTGTCGGCGGCGTGGACGGCGCGGACGACCGTCTCCAGCGTCGGCGCGGCGAACTGGCGGGTCGGCCGCCAAAGCGGCTCGCCCAGCGGATCGCCGATCCGCACGTCGCCGAGGCCCCAGAGCTTGCCGATGCGGCCTGCCGGCAGCGTGTCGACCGGCTTCGCCTCGCCGTCGTCGAACAACTCGATGCGGGTGATGCGCCGCTCCTCGCCGCGCACCACCAGGCGCTCGCGCACGTCGACGCGCCCGCCCCACAGCCGCGCGTAGGCGATCCGTCCGCCGGCGGCGCCGCGCTCGATCTTGAACACCGCGCCGCTGAGTGGCGCATCGGGATCGGGCCGCGGCGCGGGCAACAGCTCGGCGATTCCCGCCTGCAGCGCCCGCACCCCTGCGCCTGTGATCGCCGAGCCGAAGAACACCGGGTGGCAATGGCAGGCCCGGGTCTGTGCGGCGAGCGCGGCGCGCAGGTCCGCATAGGGCGTCGTGCGGCCGGAAACGAAATCCCCCAGCAAGGCGTCGTCGTGTTCGGCCAGACGCTCGGCGAGGCTGGCTGCGAAGGCCGGCTCATCGGGACCGAACGGGCGGACGGCGGCGCGGCGCAAGCCGAGGTCGGCCACCTCGGTCAGCGCGACGATCGAGGGCGAGAGACGCTCGGCGATGCGCTCGAGCAGGGCTTCGTCCTGGGCGCCCGCCCGATCGATCTTGTTGATGAAGATCAGGGTGGGCACGCCGAGCCGCTGCAGTGCGCCGAAGAGCACGCGCGTCTGGGCCTGCACGCCTTCGACGGCCGAGATCACCAGCACGGCGCCGTCCAGCAGCGCGAGCACCCGCTCCACCTCGGCGATGAAGTCGGGGTGGCCCGGCGTGTCGATCAGGTTGACGGTGGTCTCGCCGATGACGAACGAGACCACCGCGGCGCGGATGGTGATGCCGCGCGCGCGCTCCAGCGCCAGCGTGTCGGTCTGTGTGTTGCCGGCGTCCACGCTGCCGACGGCGTCGATGACGCCCGCTTCGAAGAGCAGGCGTTCGGTGAGGCTCGTCTTACCGGCGTCGACGTGCGCCAGTATCCCCAGGTTCAGACATCGCATGCCGCGTCATGACCTTGCCAAGATGGAGAGGCTTCGGGTTCATGATGTGCGCCTTCATGCGGTCCTCCGCGGTGGGTGAGGACGCCAGACTAGCACGGAACGCGGCTGCGCGCACGCCGCTGGCGGTCAGCGCCAGGGCAGCTTGTCGAGATCGACGTTGCCGCCGGTGAGGATGATCCCGACGCGCTGGCCCGTGACGTCGACCTTGCTCTCGCGGATCGCCGCGTACGCCACCGCCGACGACGGCTCGACGACGATCTTCAGCGCGTCCCAGAGGGCGCGCATCGCCTCGACGATCGCCGCCTCGGACACCGTCACCACCTCGTCCACGTGGCGGCGGATATGGGCGAACGTCGCCGGGCTCAGCGAGGCGCGCAGTCCGTCGGCGATGGTGTCGGCGCGGGTCAGCGGGACAAGCTCGCCGGCGGCGAAGGATCGGGCCGCGTCGTCGGCGCCGGCCGGCTCGGCGCCTATGACGCGGATCTGCGGGCGCAAGGCCTTGGCCGCCGTGGAAACGCCGCTGATGAGGCCGCCGCCGCCGATCGGCGCCAGGACGACGTCGAGATTGGGCGCCTCCTCCAGCAGCTCCAGTGCGCAGGTGCCCTGGCCGGCCATGACCTGCAGGTTGTCGTAGGGATGGATCATCGTCGCGCCGGTCTCGGCGACGATCCGTGCGGCCGTCGCCTCGCGGGCCTCGAGGGTGGCGGCGCAGTAGGTGATCCGGCCGCCCAGCCGCTCCACCTGCGCGGCCTTCGGCGCGGCGACGCCCTCGGGCATCACGACGTAGGCCGGCGCACCGCGCAAGGCGGCCGCCCGGGCCACCGCCGCGCCGTGGTTGCCCGACGAATGGGTGGCGACGCCGCGCGCGGCCGCGTCCGGATCGAGCGAGAACACCGCGTTGGCCGCCCCGCGCGCCTTGAAGGCGCCGATCTCTTGCAGGTTCTCGCACTTGAAGACGAGCTTGGCGCCGGCGGCTTGGTCGAGGACGTCGCTGCGCAGCACCGGCGTGCGGCGCACGTAGGGCGCGATCCGCGCCCGTGCGGCCTCGATGTCGGCGAGGGTGAGGAAAACGTCGTCGGGGATCACGGGAGCTCGCGCGCGGCTTGGAGGGAAGCGTCGATCTAGGCTATCGGGCGACTTCCCGCCACGCTCTCGCTCGCGCCCCGCATGACATCTCCGCCCCGGGCGCCGACGCTCTCCCTGCTGATGCTCGATGCGCCGGGCGGAAGGCCGCCCGCGCCGCTTCAGCGCGCGGTCGACCAAGGCTGGGCGCTGGAGATCGTCCACGCCGGCGGGAGCGCGCCAGCGGCGCTCGCGGCCGGCGCTCACCGCTGCGCCGGCGACTTTGTCTATCCGGCGCCGCCAGACCTTGAGCTCTCCGACGAGGGCTGGGCGCGGCTGGCCGCGGCGTTCGCCGCCGACCGGGACGCCGACGCCATCCGCCTGTCGGTCCGCGGCCTGACGGCCGATCCGCGCTGGCGCGGCCGCCGCTGCCGCTCGCACGAGCGCAACATCGAGAGCCTGAGGTTCGCCAACATCGTCCCGCCCGGCGGCCTCGTGGTCCGGCGCGAGGCGCTGTCCGCGGCGCTGACCGATCCGACGCCGGACGACGGGTCCGGCGACGCCTGGCGAAAGGTGGCCCTGCGGATCGCCCGCAGCGGCCGGATCGCCGACGCTGGCGTCGAGGCGCGCCGCCGCGGGCGGATGCCGGGCGAGCCGTCTTGTCCTAGCTTTGCGGTGGGTCGGCCGCCCCGCGTGCTCGTGTTCGGCCAGATCGAGGTCTCGACCAGCCTCTACTTCGACGCGCTCGAAGGCGCGGCCGACGTCGGCTTCCGGGCGATGACCGGTCTCGCCGCCGACGCCGCGGCTCTTGCGGGCGCCGATCTCGTGATCCTCGTGCGCGAGCTGCACCGGTTCTGGGACGAAGGCGTGATCGCGTTCCTGGACGCCGCCGGCGTGCCCTACGTCTGGTTCGCCGACGACAACTTCCTGGTCCTGCGGCGCGAGGGCGGCGCCGGCTTCTTCACCGAGGCGCGGATGCAGGCCGCGCTCGGGGGCGCGGCCGCGGTCTGGACCTCGACGCCGGCGCTGGGCGCCGGGCACGTGTGGCTGCACCCGAAGGTCGAGGTCTGGGGCCCGGCGCTCGATCCGGCGCTCGTCCAGCCGCCGCCGACCGCCGAAGGGCCGCTGACGATCGCGCTTCCGGGCGGCGATTTCCGGCTGGAAGGCCTCTCGGCCGACGTTCTCGGCGGGCTCGAGGCGGTGAGCGCCACGCGCGAGCTACGCGTGCTCGCCACCCCAGCCGGCGCTGCGCGGCTGCGTCCGGCCCTGCCGCGCGCCCAGGTCGTCGAGCTGCCGCGCGAGCGCTCGTTCCGCCAGCACGTGCGCCAATGGCGCCGTCTTGCACCGGACCTCGTGCTGCATCCACCGGGCGCGACGGCCAACGCGCCGTTCAAGGCCCCGACCGCGGCCGTCGTCGCCGGCTATCTCGGCGCCGTCCCGCTCGTTGCGGACGAGCCGGCCTACGCGACCTGGGGCGAGAGCGAAGGCGTGCTGCGACTGGCAGACCTCGGTCGCGCCGCGGCCGACGCCCGCGACCAGGGCTGGCGGGCGCAGATGGCTCGTCGCCTCGGCGCAGCGCTGGCCGAACGCTTCGCTGCCGAAGGCCGGCTCGAGCGGCTGACGCGCCTGGCGCGCCGGCCCCTGCGGCGCAAGTTCGAAGCCGTCGCCGCCAACATCCTGGAAGCGCCGCAGTTCAGCCGCCGCCGGGCCGCGCTGCGGCTGGCGAACCTCACACGCCGTCTCAGGGATCGCGTCCGGCCGCCAGGATGAGGTCCGCCGCGCGCTCGAGCCCGGCGTAGAGCTCGTCGCGTCCGGCATAGGCCAGCGCGCGCTGCGACCAGTCGGCCAGCCGCACCGGCGTCGCGCCCGCCAGGGCCGCCGCCAGGGCCTCGGCGGCGAATGGCTCGGGAAGGACGACCCCGGCGCCCGCCGCCGTGACGTGCTCGCCGTAGCCGCAGACCGCCGTGGTCACGACCGGCAGCCCGTTCGCCATCGATTCCAGGATCACCGTGCCGGTGACGTCGGCGCGCGACGGGTGGACCAGCAGGTCGGCGGCCGCCATCGCCCGCCCGAGCGCGGCGTCGTCGACAAAGCCGAGCCACCGGACGCGCGGGCTGACCCCGAGCCGCTCGGCCAGCCGCCCCATCGCCGCGCCGCCGCGGCCTGCCGGGTCGAGGCCGCAGACCAGCAGGCGCGCGTCGGGGACGGCGGCGAGGGCCGCGAGCGCGCGGTCGAGGCCCTTGGTGTGCGCCTGCAGCCCCAGCCAGAGCCAGACTCGCTCTCGCGGCGCGAGGCCGAGGGCGGCTCGCGCCTGAGTCTTCGCTTCGGCCATGACCCCGGCGGCCGCCCTCTTGCGGTCGACGGTGGGCGGAAGCAGCCGCAGCCGCGGCCGCGCGGCCGGGTGGTGGCGGGCGAAGGCTTCCAGCTGCGCGGTCGAGAGCATGAGCACCAGGTCGGCGCTCGCCAGCGCGCGCCGCTCGAGCGCGGCGTAGGTCCGGTAGCGGGGCGCCCAGCGCCGCCATCCTGCGGGCGCGGCGCGGGACGGGTCGGCGCAGAAGATCGCGTCGAATCCGGGGATGGCGTGGAAGGCGACGGTGCGATCGAACCGCCCCGCCACCCCGGCCGCGGCGTCCGCCGCGAACGCCGCGAGCCGGCCGTGGTTGGTGCGGCCGCGGGGCTCGATCGTCTCGATCGTCACACCCGGCGGCGCCGTCGCCGGCGGCCGGGTCGTTATGACCGTCACCGGGCAGCCGCGCCCGACCAGGATCCCCGCCAGCCGCAGCGCGTGCTGTTCGAGTCCGCCGGCCGGCGCCAGGCGGAACACCGCGAAACCGACACGTGTTCGCGGGCTAGATCCGGTCATCCAGCCGCGCTTGCCCGGCGACGTGCCGGAACGACGGGATCACGCCGCGGATGATCGCCTCGAGCTCAGCCTCGGTTGCGGGCCGGTCGCCGGCGACGCAGTTCGCCAGTTCGGCCAGGGCGGAGACGAGGGCGTTGGGTCCGATCGGCGCGGGGCGGACGGCTTCGAGCGCGGCGAGGCCCAGCGGTTCGACCCGCTCGCCCTCGCCCCGGAACACCTCGATCGCCTTCTCGCCGGCGGTGTCCCGCTCCGTCAGCAGCACCGGGTAGCCCGCTCCGCCGGCGGTGAGCCGCGCCGCGGCTTCGGCGGGCGTCTCCACGAACACCGCCTCGCGGCCCCGAGCGGCGAGGAAGGCGGCGGCGACGTCCGCCAGTTCGACCGCGCCCGCCGCCGGTTCGAACCGAGGGACCGCCACCGCGCCGGCGGGGCAGGTGAGCTGGGCCAGGAGACAGATCCGAGCGGCGTCCCGGGCGGAGATGAAGTAGCGGCGCGTATCCTTCGGCGCGGCCAGCGCCTGGCCGGCGTCGTACCGCTGCACGAAGCTCTCGAGCAGGCTGCCGCTCGAATAGGCGACGTTCGCGAACCGCGCCGCGCTCGCGTCCGGGCCGCCGTCGCGATCGCAGGCGGCGAAGGCGGCGGCCTCGAGCAGGCGCTTGGTTGCGCCCATGAAGCTCGTCGGATCGGCGGCCTTGTCGGTCGAGACCACGAAATGGCGTCGCGCCAGGCGGCGCTCGGCGAGGTGCGCCGCGAAGCGCTGCTGGCGCACGACGTTGACGTCGATCATGTGCAGCAGCGTGAAGAGGTTCTTCTCCGACCGCACGTGCTTTACCGCCGCGAAGTTGAGCACGAGGTCGAACGGCCCGGCCGCCTCGACGAACGCCAGGCCCGGCCAGCCGGCGAAATCGAGCGCGTTGAACCCGATCGCCACGCCCGCCCCCTCGCCGCGGCTGCGGATGTCGCGGGCAAGGCGCGCGAGCCCGTTCTCGTCGACATCGACCAGCTCGAGCCGCGCCGGGCTGAAGGCCAGCAGCTGCCGGGCTGTCGCAGAGCCGATGGTGCCCGCCGCGCCGACGATGAGGACGCGGGCGCCTCGGAGCTGTTCGGCGAGCTCGCTCCGCCGCGCCGCCCAGTCGGCGGCTAGCGCCTCTGAGAACACGGTCGGCCCGATCCCTTGGGCCTCGAGCAGCGGGTCAAGCATGGGCCGCGCCCTTCACCCAGGTCGCGGCGCAGCGGATTGTCGGCCCCAGGTCGGCCGAAGGCGTGAATCCGAGTCGCGCCTCGCACCGGCCGGGATCGCCCACCGACCAGTCGAGGCCGCGCGCCGATCCTCCGCTCTCCACGATTCCTCCGCTCTCCACGATCCGGATGGCCCCGATCTCGGACGCGACCGCCTCGAGCAGCGCCCGCGCAGTGCGCCCGACCCCGGTGCAGACGTTGATCGCCTCGCCCCAGGCGCCCCGCTCGATCACCCGCTCGACCGCGGTCAGCACGTCGGCCAGGGCGACGAAGTCGCGCACCGCATCCAGCCGGCCCATCTCGATGGTCGACGCGCCCGCGGCGGCTTTGCGCAGGAAACCCGACAGCACCTGCGCGCCGATCGGCTCCCCGGCCACGACGTTGAAGATACGCAAGGGTGCGACGCGCAGCCCGGTCCGCGCCGCGATCTCCAGCGCCGCCCGCTCGGCGGCGAGCTTCGAGGCGCCGTAGGTGTCGAGCGGCGCGCAAGGGTCGCTCTCTCGCCAGGGCGTGCGCCGCTCCGAGCGTCCGTACTGCGCCGCCGAACCGAGGAGCACGAGGCCGGCTTGCGGCGCTGCGTCCGCCAGCGCGGCGGCGATCGAGCCGGTCGCGAGGTGGTTGTCGGCATCGAGGCTGGCGTCGATCCCCGACGACCGCCCGGCGGCGTGGATCACCACGTCCGGGCGGGTGATTTCCAGCGCGCGGCGCAGGCCGGCGTCGTCGGTGAAATCGATCGCGACGTCGCCGACCGAGCCGGGCCGGCGCACGCCTCGGGCCAGCGCGACGTCGGCGCGCGCCGCCAGCCGCTCGGCCAGCGCGCGCCCGAGAAAGCCGTTCGCGCCGGTTACGAGGACGCGCATCAGACCGGCAGGAACCGGGCCGGGTCGGCCTCGAAGTCGCGCGTGGCCGCCTCGTAGTGGTCGAGCCGGCCAATATCCTTCCAGTAGGCGTCGGCGGCATGACAGATCACGCGCTCGCCTTTCGACACCGCGGCGCGGACGAGGTCGGGCATGTCGAATGCTCCGGCCGGAGGCAGCAGCGGCAGGATCCGCCGCGAGAGCACGTAGACGCCGGAGCTGACGTGATAGCCGCGGCGCGGCTTCTCCTGGTACTCGGTCAGCGCGCCGGTCGCCGGATCGATCGAGACGACGCCGTAGTCGATCTTCTCGTCGATGAACGGCGTGAACAGCGTGGCGATCGCCCCGGCGCGGCGGTGAACCTCGGCCAGCGCGGTGAAGTCGAGATCGGTCAGGGTGTCGCCGTTGACGACGAAGAAGTCGTCGGAGAGGTCGTCGATCAGGCGCAGGCCGCCAGCGGTGCCGAGCGGCTCGGCCTCGACGCGCGGCTCGATCGCCACGCCCCAGCGCGCGCCGTCGCCGAGGAAGGCCTGCATCAGCGGCGCGAGGTAGCCGAGGCAGACGCAGACGCGCCGCACGCCGGCGGCCGCGAGCTGGGCGATCAGGATGTCGATCACCGGCCGCTCGCCCAGCGGTAGCAGTGGCTTGGGCACTGTCACGGTCAGCGGCGCGAGCCGCGTTCCGCGCCCGCCCGCCAGCAGTACGGCGTCCATTGCGGTCATCGCGGCGACACATAGGCCATGGCCGCGCCCGGGGCCAAGCGGGCAGCGGCCGGGAGGCGGCTGGGCTTGACCCGGGGGTCGGGTCTGTTACGGCGCGGCCATGATCGTTCCGGTGATCCTCTCGGGCGGCGAAGGGCGGCGCCTCTGGCCGCTGTCTTCGCCCGATCGGCCCAAGCAGTTTCTGGCGCTGATCGGCGACGAGACGCTGCTGCAGCAGACCACGCGCCGGCTCAGCGATCCTGCGCTATTCGCGCCGCCGATCATCATCGGGGGCGCCGGGCAGCGCTTCCTGATCGCCGAGCAGTTACTGGAGGCGGGCCTGACCGTCGGCCGGATCGTGCTGGAGCCGAGCGGGCGCAACACGGCGCCGGCGCTCGCCATAGGCGCGCTGCTGGCGGCGAGCGCCGAGCCCGACGCGCTGATCCTCTCGGCCCACGCCGACCATGCGATCCCGGATGTCGAGGCTTTCCGCGAGACGATCGAGCGCGGCGTCCCGGCGGCCGAGGCCGGCAAGCTGGTGCTCTTCGGCATGAAGCCGACCTATCCGGCCACCGCCTACGGCTACATCGAGCCCGGCGCCCCGATCGACAGCGCGGCCCGCGCGGTGAAGCGCTTCGTCGAGAAGCCCGACGCTGTTGCGGCCGAGGCTTTGGCGACGGCCGGATGCCTTTGGAACAGCGGCCTCTTCCTGATGCGCGCCGGGGCCTTGATCGCCGAGCTCGAGACCCATGCGCCGGCCGTGCTGGCGGCGGCCTCCGCGGCGATCGAGCAGGCGCAGGCCGACGCCGACTTCCTGCGGCTCGATGCGGAGGCGTTCGGCATGGCGCCGTCGATCTCGATCGACCATGCGGTCATGGAGCTCACCGCCAACGCGGCGGTCGTCGCGGCGGATTTCGCCTGGAGCGACATCGGGTCCTGGTCATCGGTGTGGGAGGCGCAGAACCGCGACGAGGCGGGCAACGCAAGCCGCGGCGCCGTGGTGCTCGAGAGCGTCACGGACTGCCTGATCTTCACCGAAGGACCCAAGGTCGCAGCCTTCGGCGTCGCGGACCTGATCATCGTGGCGACGCACGAACGCGTGCTCGTCCTGCCGCGCCTGGCCGACCAGCGGGTGCGCGATCTGGCCGAGCGCGCCGACAGACTCTAGGCCGCCCTCGATCGCGGCCTTGCCCGGAACGGATTGAGGCGCCAAGTGTCTCGCGCCCCTGCGGAAATTGTGGCCGCCGGCGTTGCTCCGCGTGTCGCCGTGTCTCGCGGCCGACATCGACATAGGCTCGCTGCGTAATAAGGGGGTCGCGTTTGGCGCACGCTCGCGTCCGCCGAAGCAGAGGAAGTCGTGAATGAAGGCGCCCCGACGGCTTCGGTGGGGATTTTTCGTGCCTGGCGTCTTGCTGGTGGCCCTGGTCGCGGGGTGTCTGGGCCAGCAGAAGCCGGCGTCCCGGCGTCCCCCTGCCGTCGCGGTCTCGGTCGCCAAGGTGAGCACTGAGGACGTTCCGATCACCATCAGCGCCCTCGGCTCGGCCCAAGCCTGGCAAGGCGTATTGATCGTCCCGCAGATCAGCGGCCGCCTGACCTACGTCGCCAAAGAGGGCCAGGACGTGCGCGCTGGCGCGCTGCTGGTGCAGATCGACTGCGCGCCCTACCTGGCGGCGCTGACCCAGGCCCAGGGCCAGCTGCGGCGCGACGAGTCGGTGCTGGCCGGTCATCGCACCGACCTGGCGCGCTACCAGACCCTGGTTTCGCAGAACTCGATCGCGCGCCAGACCGCCGAGGACGAGGCCGCGACCGTCAAGCAGGACGAGGGGACGGTCCTGGCCGACCGCGGCGCGGTCGCGGCCGCACAGGTCAACGTCCGCTACTGCCGCATCGTCTCTCCGGTCGACGGGCGCGTCGGCGTGCGGCTCGTGGACCCTGGCAACGTCGTCTCCAGCGCGACCACCTCAGGCGTCGTCAGCGTCAACCAGATCCAGCCGATCGCCGTCACCTTCACCGTGCCGCAGGGCGACTTCCAGCGGCTCGTCGGCGCCTCGGCCGGCTTCACGCGGCCCCTCGTCGCCCAGGCGAGCAGCCAGGAAACCGGCGCCGACCTTGGCGCAGGCGAGCTCGTCGTCGCCGACAATCACGTCGATCCGGCCACCGGCACCGTGCAGATGAAAGCGCGGTTCCCGAACGCGGCGCGCCAGCTCTGGCCTGGTCAGTTCGTCAATGTGTCGCTGACACTGCAGACGCTGCAGAACGCCGTCGCAGTGCCGACGCAGGCGGTGAACCAGGGACCGAAAGGCGCGTTCGTCTACGTCGTCGGACCCGACGCCAAGGTGTCGGCGCAGCCCGTCTCCGTCGCAGCCACCGAAGGCGCGGTCGCGGTGGTGCAGAGCGGGCTGAAGCCGGGCCAGACGGTGGTCACCGACGGCCAGATGTCGCTCCGGCCGGGCCTCGCCGTCTGCGGCTACGCCGGCGGCCCGCCTTGCGGACCGGCTGGCCACGGCGGACCGGGCGGCGGCGGTCACGGGGGCGGAGCGTGAACATCTCGGCCCCCTTCATCCACCGGCCGATCGCGACGTCGCTGATCGCCGCGGCGTTCCTGGTCTTTGGCATCGTCGCCTTCTTCAACCTGCCCGTGGCGGCGCTGCCGGAGGTCGACTTCCCGACCATCCAGGTGAACGCCAGCCTGCCGGGCGCGAGCCCACAGACCACCGCCTCCAACATCGCCCAACCGCTCGAGCGGCAGTTCTCGCAGATCCCGGGCGTCACCGAGATGACGTCGGTCAGCTCGCTCGGCTCGACCAACATCACCGTCCAGTTCGAGCTCAGCCGCAACATCGACGCCGCGGCGCAGGACATCCAGGCCGCGATCAACGCCGCCAGCGGACAGTTGCCGACCAACCTGCCCAACGCCCCCACCCTGCGGAAGGTGAACCCGGCCGACGCGCCGATCCTGATCATCGCGCTGACGTCGTCGACGCTGCCGCTCTCGACCGTCGACGACTACGCCGAGAACATCCTCAGTCAGCAGATCTCGCGGATCGACGGCGTCGGCCAGGTGTTCGTCGGCGGTCAGCAGAAGCCGGCGGTGCGGATCCAGGTCGACCCGCGCAAGATCGCCGCGCTGGGCCTGCAGATCGACCAGGTGCGCGCCGCGATCGCGGCCCAGACCGTCAACGCCCCCAAGGGCTCCATCAACGGCGCGCTGAAGAGCTACAACATCTACGCCAACGACCAGATCCTGAGCGTCGCGCCGTGGCGGAACCTGGTGGTCGGCTACCACAAGGGCGCCGCCATCCGCCTCAGCGACATCGGCGCGGTGACGCAGAGCGTCGAGAACACCCAAGTCGGCGCCTGGACCTTCCCGGGCAAGGCCAACAAGGACAGTAACCTGGTGGCGGGACGGGCTGTGCTGCTGATCGTCTTCAAGCAGCCGGGCGCCAACGTCATCAAGACGGTCGACCGGGTCGACAAGGCGCTGCCGGGCCTCGAGGCCGACATCCCGCCGGCGATCAACGTCAGCGTCGTCGCCGACCGCACCCAGACCATCCGCGCGTCGGTGAGAGACGTCGAGATCACCCTCCTGATCACCATCGCGCTGGTGGTGATGGTGATCTTCCTCTTCCTGCGCGACGTGCGCGCGACGCTGATCCCGAGCGCGATCATCCCGGTCTGCCTGCTCGCGACCTGCGCGGTCATGCTCGCCTTGCGCTTCAGTCTCGACAACCTGTCGCTGATGGCGATGACCATCGCGGTGGGCTTCGTCGTCGACGACGCCATCGTCATGGTCGAGGTGATCTGGAAACGGATCGAGCACGGCGCCAAGCCGTTCGAGGCCGCGCTCGCCGGCTCGGGCGAGATCGCCTTCACCATCCTCGCAATCTCGATCTCGCTGATCGCCGTGTTCACGCCGCTGATGTTCATGGGCGGCGTGGTCGGGCGCCTGATGCAGGAGTTCGCGCTGACGCTGAGCTCGGCGGTGCTGGTCTCGATCTGCATGTCGCTGACGCTGACGCCGATGCTGGCGGGGCGCTTCCTGAAGCGCCCGGGTCCGCCCGCGAACGCCTTCACCCGGGCCCTGGAGACCGGGTTCGCGCGGCTCGAGCGGGCCTATGCGCGGGCCCTCGACGTCGTGCTGCAGCACATGCGGGTGACGTTCTTCGTCTTCCTCGGCACGATGGCGCTGGCGGTGGCGCTCTACGTCACGGTGCCGACGGGGTTCTTCCCGCAGCAGGACACCGGCTTCATCCAAGGCGTCGTGCTGACCTCGCAGGACGCCTCGTTCGAGAAGATGTCCGGCAAGATCGAGCAGGTCGCCGACATAGTCCGCCAGGATCCGGCCGTGGCCGGCGTCGCGTTCTTCCTCGGCGGCGGCGGGGCCAACCAGGCCAACATCAACATCGCCCTCAAGCCGAAGGACGAGGGCCGTCACGCGAGCGCGACCGACATCATCAACCGCCTGAGGCCGCAGCTCGCCCGGCTGGTCGGCGTTCGGGCCCTGCTCCAGGCCGCGCAGGACATCCGCGTCGGCGGCCGCCCTGGCCAGGCGCAGTACCAGTACACGCTCAGCGACCCGGACATCGACGAGCTGAACACCTGGGGGCCACGCCTGGTCGCCGCGCTGCAGGCGACGCCTCAGCTCGCCGACGTCAGCTCCGACCAGCAGTCGCAAGGCGCGGCGGTCAACCTGACCATCGACCGCGCGGCCGCCGCCCGGTTCGGCATCGCCCCTGCGGACATCGATGCGGCGATCTACAACGTCATCGGCCAGCGGCAGGTGGCGCAGTACTTCACGCAGGTGAACAGCTACCACGTCGTGCTGGAGGGGCCGCCGAACCTGCAGGCCAGCCCCGACATATTCAACACGGTCTACGTGCTCTCGCCGCTGACCGGGAAGACCGTGCCGCTATCGCTGTTCGTGAAGGTCGATCCGAACGCCACCGGCAGCCTCACCATCAGCCACCAGAGCGAATTCCCGGCGACGACGATCTCGTTCAACCTCGCGCCCGGCGTCTCGCTCGGCCGGGCCACCCAACTCGTCGAGGACGCCCGCGAGCGGCTCGGCGCGCCGCGCAGCCTGAACGGCTCATTCCAGGGCACCGCGCAGGCGTTCCAGCAGTCGCTCGCCAGCGAGCCGATCCTGATCGCGGCCGCTCTGCTGGCCGTCTACATCATCCTTGGCGTGCTCTACGAGAGCTACATCCACCCGATCACCATCCTCTCGACCCTGCCCTCGGCGGGGGTCGGCGCGCTGCTGATGCTGCTGCTGGTCGGCCAGGACCTGAACGTGATCGGGATCATCGCGATCATCCTCCTGATCGGCATCGTGAAGAAGAACGGCATCATGATCGTCGACGTGGCGCTCAGGCTCGAGCGTGAGCACGGCATGGAGGCCAAGGACGCCGTCCGGGAGGCCTCGCATCAGCGGCTGCGGCCGATCCTGATGACCACGGCCTGCGCGCTCCTCGGCGGCGTGCCGATGGTGGTCGCGGCCGGCACCGGCGCGGAGTTCCGCCAGCCGCTCGGCTGGGCGATCATCGGCGGCCTCACCGTGTCGCAGGCGCTGACGCTGTTCACGACGCCGGTGATCTACATCTACCTGGATCGCATACGCCGCCGCTTCGAGCGCGAGCCCGACGAGGGCGTCCGCGGCCACCACGACACGCTGCCGCAACCGGCGGAGTAGGACAGGCGCGAGCCCGCTTCGGCTCTCCCACGCGAAAGCGGGCCCCACCCCCTTCGCGTGGGGTCAAAGCCATCGCCAGTTCGGAGCACGCTTCGCACCCTCCGCGTGCGGGAAGCGGACTCCGCCAAGGTCCGAGATGGGGGGTAGCGGACCATCGACCGGCGCAACCGGCGCGTCTAGAAGCGGTGGCGACTGAACGTCACCCCAATCGTTCCCCCGCCTGGAGCGCCCGCTTTTGCGGGCACGGCAGCCACACCCGCGCTACCCTCGTCATGCCCGCAGTTTCGCACCGCTCCCCAAGGCGCAATCGGTCAAGGCGTTGTGCTGGTCGGGCCTCGGTGACGAGGCCCTGCTCAGGGCGCCGGGGTCTTCATGAAGACGCAGGCTTGGACGTTGGAGCAGTCCCATAGGGCGCCATGGAGGTTGCAAACTGAGCCCCAGCAGCTGGCGCCAGCGTCCATCAGTTGCCTTCGCGTCATGGAGGTGTCGGGGTGCGGTACGGGCTTTACCACCGGCGGCGGACGCGTGTCGGCGGCATGCGCAGCGCCGGCGAGCATGAAGGCGGTCATCAAGGCCGGGGCCAAAGACCAGAAGCGCGGTGAGTTCAAGGGATTCACTCCTCAGTCGGGGCCAGACGCACGAGGGCCGCCTTCTGTGGCCCTTAGGCGAGCTTCATAGCCAGGCTTCGTGAGGACAAGCGCCAGACGGCTCGCCCGATTGGCCGAGGGATTCCACCATGAACCGCCAAGCCGACCCTAGGCCGAATAGCAACGATGTGTCGGTGTCGCTCTGCGGTCGCGAAAACGAGTGATGCTTGGCGCATCGAACCCAGAGCGGACCTTCGCAACGTCGGGGTCGACCTAAGCCGTCACCCGCCAAAAGGTTTCTTGACCTTGCCCCCGGGACAAACTCCAAAGCGCCGTTGGGTCGAAGACAGGTTTTGCTCGTGAACCAACACCCACGCTTCTTCAGCCCAGCCGAGACGGCCCGCCGGCTCAAGGTGAGCACCAAGGCTCTGCGCCTCTACGAGTCGCTCGGGTTGGTGAACCCGGTGCGCGCCAGCAATGGATGGCGCACCTACGGACCCGACCAGATGGTTCGCCTTCACCAGGTGCTTGCTTTGAAGTCCCTCGGCGTGCCGTTGAAGCGGATTGGGGAGCTTCTTAGCGACGAACTCGCCGACCTCGATGCGGTCCTGCTGCTGCAGGAAGCGGCGTTTCGCTCGCGCATGGCCGGCGACGCTCGCAGACTGGAGTTGCTGGTCGCAGTGCGGCGGCGGTTGGCTAACGGCGAATCCTTGTCGGTCGACGATCTCATCGACCTCACAAGAGAAACAGTCATGACCGACCCGAACATTTTCATCTCTTACGCCCCGTCCACCGAGGCCGGGGCGCGCAAGATCGGCGAGGCCCTCCGCGCCATGGACTATGGCGTCTGGCGCAACGACGACCTGCCTTCGCTCGGCGACTACGCCCAAGTGATCGAGGAACGGCTGACAGGCGCCAAGGCCGTCGTCGTCGTCTGGTCTGCCGAGGCCGTGGAGTCTTACTGGGTAAGATCGGAGGCCGACCTGGCGCGGAAAGCGGGCACCCTGGTCCAACTAAGCCTGGACGGCGCCGTACCGCCGCAGCCGTTCGACCGCATCCCGTGCGCACGACTCGCGGGCTGGAGCGGCGATCTCGATGCGCCGGACTGGCGCAAGGTGGTCGAGAGCATCGCAAACCGGTTGGGCGGCGCGGGCGCTCGGCCATAACAAGGGGGCCTTTTTAGCGTCGGAAGCCGTCTTCACTGCGCGACGCAGGAGCGGACCATCAGGTGGTCGCGTCGCCGGCGCGACCGCTCCCGCGAGGTCTGCTTCGGGTCGGAGGCGGTCCTCACTGAGCGGCCCGAGAGCGGCCTCCGCGTGGCCCCTGTCGGGTCGTCAGCCGTTCCTCGCCGGGCTGCCCGAGAGCTGACCAGCAGGTGGTCGCGGTCGGGGGAAGGCGAGGTCTTTTGGGTCAGCTCGCGAGAAAGCTCCAGATCGGTCCGCGCCAATGCTCGCCGTCGCCCTCGTGGCGGAAGAGGTCGGAAACATTGGGCGCGGCGGCGATGGCGCAAGGCCAGAAAGCCAGCGCGCCCTTATTGCGCGCCACCACGGCCACTTCCCAGCGGCCGGGGTAGGCTTTCAGGATCTGCAGCAGCGCCTCGCTGGCGACGCCACGGCGGCGGAATTTCCGCGCGACAAAGAACTCCGCCATGTTTCGTTGGACATGGCCGCCGTCGCGGTGCGAGTGCTGGTTCAGCAGCGCAAAGCCGACCGGCTTGCCGTCTCTGCGGATGATCAGCGGAACACGGCCCTGCTCGCGCCAGTACTCTTGCAAGTCAGGGGACACCCGGAAAAATCCACCTTCGGGGTCGAAGTCCATGTTCTCCGATCCGTCTGGCTCCATCTCCGAGAAGTCATAGAAGTAGAACTGCAGCAGGCCCTCGATCAGCCGTTGCTCTTGCGGCCGCGCGATATCGACAGTGACGGCGCTGCTGCTCATGGCGATTGGGCATGGGTATGCGTTAATGAGTCGGCGCTTCAATCTTGCGATAGTTCTCCGATGGGAACTTGCAGATTGGACACCTCTCTGGCGGGATTTTGACAGCGGTCGAGCCGCAAATCTGACAAACAAAATACTGCCCGGTACTTTTTTCGATCTTTGTGGCGACCTGAGCGAAGTAATCTGGCGTCCACTTTAGGATCGGATTAAGGATATCGAGATGTTCCTTCTCAGTCTCCCACGCCCACGTCGTCATTGTGATGGCGTCTTGGAACCCTTCTGGCTTCAGATCGTTCAGCATTTTGGGATAAAATACCTTGACGTCACTAAGCTCCTTAGATGCCGCCGTTATGAGATTTTTCTGCGTACTTTCAACTATGATTTGACTCTCAGCCAGCGGTGCAATTTCGATCCCTAGGCGCGCCAAGACCTTCTCGAAATTTTGTTTGTGAATGAATTCAGCGGTCGCCAACGCAAAGAACAAATAGGCGATACCCGGATAGCGGTCCGCGTTGGCTTTCTTGGAGAACGCCAAATAGCGGCGGTAAGATTCCAGCTCTGCGCCTCGTGATCTTTGGAGGGTATCTATCGTCTGCGGGTATGCAGTCTGAGCAGCTATGGCTGTGGGCGCTACCATGAGTAGTGTCCCCGTAGCCGCCAGCCCCCCCGTGACAATGCTTCTGCGATCAAACATTTGCTGCCTCCGTCAAGCCAAAATAGGGGATCCGATGACTTGCCCATCGGCCGCCTCGCTCACCCCAGATCAACCCGCTCGCCAGCGATCCTTCATAGTGGCCTGGCTTGGCCGGAGATCCGTCCGCCAGCGGCTGGCCGTAGCGCGCTAAGGTCTCGGCGCCCGAATCCTCGTTCGTCGGCAGGAGCGCCAGATCGGCGCGCCTCGCCAGCCGAACGCGGCCGCCGCTGGAGTCGGCTTCGCCCCGCGTGAGCGGCGCCAGCGGTTCAGGTTCCATCGGCGGCCGCGCGTTGGGCATGCGGCCATCCTACGCGCTGCAACCAGCTTCTGCTAAGAGCGTGCTCCGTCTTGCCTTTCGCTTTGACCCCCCCTTTCGCGGGGAGGAGCGGAGGTGGAGCCTCAATCTAGCTGCAGCCGGCCACCCCGGCCGCCGCCAGCAGAGCCGCGCGGCGCTGGCGCAGGTCATGGCCGTCGCGCCCGGCCGGGTAGGGGACGTCGCCCTTCAGGCCCCGCCAGAGCGCACGGTTGTAGCGGGCCACATCGAGCCGGTCCTCCTCGGTGAAGTCCTGCCCCGCCATGGCCGCGGTCCAGTAGGCGGCCGACCTGGGCGGCCTGGCCGGACAGGCGGCCTCGGAGCTGGTCGGCGACGGCAGCGGCAGCTGGGTCGTGCGCAGCACCGATGGGACCTGGGCGGTGAAGGTCCAGGCGGCCTGACGCGGGTCGAACGCGTCGGCCATCGGCGCGGCCAGGGCGTCGTTGAGCCCCATGGGCGAGAGTCCGAGCACGCCCTCGATGGTGCGCAGCATGTTGACCGTCGTGTAGCGGCTCGAGACCACCGCGCCGTGCTTCACATAGGGCCCGACGACGAAGGCGATCGAGCGGTGGGCGTCGACGTGATCGGGGCCGTCCTGGGCGTCGTCCTCGACGATGAAAATCAGCGTGTCGTTGGCGATCGGGCTGTGCGCGACCTTCTCGATCAGCAGGCCCACCGCATAGTCATTGTCGGCGAGCTCGGTCTCGACCGAGTTGACGCCGTCGAGCCCCTGCGCGAACGCGCCGGTGTGGTCGTGCGCCAGGCGCACCATCATCAGGTTCGGGACGGCGCCCTTGGCGACGTAGCCGTCGAACTCGCGCTCCCACTCCCGCTCGCGCCAGAAGTCGGCCAGCGCCTGGTTGAAGCCCCAGTAGTAGGGATCGGTCACGCCCATCAGCGCGGCCTTGTCGACGTAGATCACCTGGTGGCCGGTCTTGGCCGGCTCGCGCTCCAGCGGGATCATGTACTGGCCGGTGATCGGCTCGTAGCGCGTCAGATCGCCGAAGAAGCCGTAGTTGCGGATGGAGAGGCCCGCCCGGAGCGCGGCGTCCCAGAGATAGCCGCGGCCTTCCTCGCCGCCCGGCCCGTCCGGCGCGGCGACGTCGCGGGCGCCCGGCAGCACGTTCGGATCGGCCGGCGAGAGCGGATTGGCGACCTGGCGTTCGGCCGAGGTCGCGTAGCCCATGTTGATGTTCCGGTTCGCGCCTTCCTGGTCGTACTGCAGGCCGCGGTCGGCGTAGTTCACCGGCGCCTCGCGCTCGGTCCAGTCGTTGGTTCGCGCCGCGGTGGTCCAGTCCCAGCCGGTGTTGCTGCTCTCGCCGCTATCGAAGAAGGCGTCGAGGTCGACGAACTGGCGCGCGAGCATGTGCTGGTTGGGCGTCATCGCCCGGCCGAACACGACGAGCTTCGGGTCGCCGTCGCCGACCTCGAGGTCGCCCAACACCTGATCGTAGGTGCGGTTCTCCTTCACGATGTAGATCACGTGATGGATGTGGGCGCGCAGGAAGGCCATGGTGGCCTCGCCCTCGCCGGCGTGGGAGCGGGCGGCGTAGCGGTTGTTGGCGACGACGCGGGTGGTGAGTTTGGCGAGCGCGGCGGGGGCCGGCGGGCGCAGCGTCAGGAACCCGGCCTTCTCGATCTGCCAGACGTAGCTGTTGCGGCCGCGGCAGATGTCGTCGTGGTGCGGGTCGATGCCGGTGTTGACGCGGCAATTGCCGGGGTTCGGCCCGGCGTTGCTCTTGCCGTTGACGACGTAGAGCTGCCGCCCGCTCGGCTGCGCCGCGACCGCCGTCGGATACCAGCCGGTCGGGATCAGGCCGACGACGTGCGGAGTCTTCGCCGCCAGCGAGATCACCGCCACGTCGTTGGCGCCGCCGTTGGTGGCGTAGAGCGTCCTGCCGTCGCCGGAGATGGCGAGCCCGTTCGTGCCGGCGCCGCCCAGCTTCGCCAGCGCGGGCGGCGCACCGGGACCAAGCGCGGCGTGGAAGGTCTGGGTCACCCGGCCGCTCGCCGCATCGATCGTCGCGACCTTGTCGTCGTTGTCGAGCGCCGCATAGACGCGCCCGCCGCGCGCGGCGAGGGCCACCGGCTGGCCTTCGACCTTCGCCCGCGTCGTCACCCGGACCGTGTCGGCGCCGATCTCGAGCCCGATGACCTCGCGGTCGCGCTCGCTGGCGACGAACGCGTGCGTCGCCGAGGTCCAGACCACGGCGCGCGGGAAGCTGCCGCCCGGCGTCCCGGCTTTCGCCGGATCGATCACGCCGGGCCGCAAATCCTGTTCATGGATGGCGCCGCTGGCGAGATCGATCACGCTGACCGAGTCATTCTGCACATTGGCGACGATGAGCCGCGCATCGTCCGGGCTCACCGCGAGCGGACCGGCGGCGACAGGCACGGCGAGGCCGACGCCGACCGAGTGACCGAGCTTGAACGTCCGCGCCTTCTCGTACCCCGACGCGCCCGGCGCGTACTCGTAGACCACATCGTCCCTGCCGCCGGAGACGTAGAACTTCGCCCCGTCCGGGGCCCAGCCGAGGCCGAGGAAGGTGTTCGGGACCAGGATCGCCTGGCGCTGGACAGGCTTCGGCCCCGAGACGTCGAGGACGAAGACGTACTCCTCCGACATGTCCGGGACCCGAGCGCCTTCGGGCGTGTAGTAGATGTTGAACCCGCTGGTCAGGATCAGCAGCGTCCGTCCGTCGGGCGACAGGGCGACCGCCGAGGCCTGGCCGGCTTCGTAGCTGGGATCGGCGGCCAGATGAGGGTTTAGCGGCTGGAAGATCGAGCCCGGCGCGGCGTCGGGCGTGATGAACTGGCCCGTCGGCGTGAACTGCGCCCGCGCCGCCATCGCCAGCCCCGGCCAGGCGGCCGCCAGCGCCGCCGCGATCGCCGCCAACCGACCCATGACAGTTCCCCCCCAAGGGCCTCACCCTCTGCAACCTGCAGCGCTTTGACAACAGTCCGATGTCAAGCCTGTGAACGCTGCGTCCGCGCGACAACGCCGCTCGACGCGCCGCGTGAAGCCGGTATGTAGGGCCCGGTGAGCGACCAAGCCGCCTTGCGCGCCGCCCGTGGCCCCCAGATTGCGCCCGCGACGACCGCCGGGCCTGAGCTCAGCGTGATCGCGCCCACCTTCAACGAGCGGCCGAATGTCGAAAGGCTGGTCGAGAAGCTCGAGGCCGCGCTCGGCGGCGTGCGCTGGGAGGTGATCTTCGTCGACGACGACTCGCCCGACGGGACGGCCGCGGCGGTGAAGCAGATCGCCGCCCGCGACGCGCGCGTCCGGTGTCTGCGTCGTGTGGGCCGCCGCGGGCTCGCCGGCGCAGTGGTCGAAGGCGCGCTCGCCAGCGCCGCGCCGTTCGTCGCGGTGATCGACGCCGACATGCAGCACGACGAGACGCTGCTGCCGCGGATGCTCAACACGCTGCGCGGCGGCGAGTTCGACCTCGTCGTGGGCAGCCGCTACCTCGAGGCCGGCGGGCTCGATCATGGCCTTTCGGCGCGGCGCAAGGCCGGGAGCCGGTTCGCGACGCTGCTCGGGCGCAAGGCGCTGAAGGCCGACGTGTCCGACCCCGTCAGCGGCTTCTTCATGATCCGGCGCTCGGCGGTCGACCGGGTCGCGAGCCAGCTGGAGCCGACCGGTTTCAAGGTGCTCTTCGACCTCATCGCCTCGCAGCCCGAGCCGCTGCGGATCAAAGAGCTGCCCTACGCCTTCCAGGCCCGCGAGGCCGGCGAGAGCAAGCTCGATAACCGGATCGTGCTCGAATACCTCGGCCTCGTCGTCTCGAAGCTTTCGAGCGGCCTGATCTCGCCCAGGATCATCTTCTTCGGGCTCGTGGGCGCGAGCGGCGTCCTGGTGCACATGTCGGTGCTGATCGCCACGACCCGCGTCGGCTTCGCCTACGCCCAGGCGCTCGCGGGCCTGACGGCAATGACGTCGAACTACCTGATCAACAACGTCATCACCTATCGCGACAAGCGGCTGAGAGGCTGGAAGCTGTTCACCGGCTACCTGAAGTTCTGCGGCCTCTGCGCCGTCGGCCTGCTCTGCAGCGTCGCGGTAGGCAGCGAGCTCAACGGCCACGGCGTGCCGCGCCTGGCGGCCGGCCTCGCGGGTGCGGTCAGCGGCGCCGTCTGGAACTATGTCAGCACCTACCTCGGCGTCTGGTAGCGGCGTCGGGACGAAGGGACTTTCGCCAGCGGCGACGCTGGTCGTCGTCGTGCTGGCCCTCACCGCGGCGCGGCTCGCGGTCTGCGCGGTCGTTCCGCTGACCGAAGATGAGGCCTACTACCGGCTCTGGTCGCTGCGGCCGGCGCTGGGCTACTTCGACCACCCGCCGATGATCGCCTGGTGGATCTGGCTGGGCCGCGGCTTGGCCGGCGACAATCCGCTCGGCGCGCGCCTCATACCGGTGCTTGCGACGGCCGCGACGTCGTTGCTGACGTACGACGCCGCGCGCCAGGCCGGGCTGGGCGAGCGCGTCGCCGCGCGGGCTGGCGTCTGGCTCAACGCGACCTTGCTGGTCGGCCTTGCCGGCGCGCTCGCCGCGCCCGACGGGCCGGCGACGCTGTTCTGGATGGCGAGCCTCTGCTGCGCCTTCCGCGCGGTGCGCGGCGGGTCGCCGTGGTGGCTCGCCGCCGGGGCGGCCGCCGGCCTCGCCTGCCTCTCGAAGTATTCTGCGCTGTTCCTGGCTCCAGGGGTGCTGCTCTGGCTGATACTGAGCGCCGAAGGCCGGCGCGCGCTGCGAACACCATGGCCCTGGCTCGGCGCGTTCGTCGCCGCGGCCGTCTTCGCCCCCAACGTCGCCTGGAACGCCGGCCACGGCTGGATGACCTTCGCCAAGCAGTTCGGCCGCGTCGCGGCCACCGCCTTCCAGCCCGGCTATCTCGCCAAGCTGCTGGCCGACCAGGCGCTGTTGCTGAACCCGCTGATCGCGCTCTTCGTCGTCCTCGCGATCGTCCGCCGCGCGGCCTGGCCATTGCTCGCGATCTCGGCGCCATTCGCCGCCTACCTTCTCGTCCACAGCCTGCACGACGAGGTGCAGGGCCAGTGGCCTGCGCCACTCTATCCGGCGCTCGCGATCGCTGCGTCGGCGGTCGCCGACGACGCGGGCGGCGCGCTCGCCTTCGTGCGCCGGGCCGCCGCGCCGTTCGGCTTCGCGATCTGCGCCGCCGCATTCGCGCTGTTGCTCGCCTCGCCCGACCGCTGGCTGCCGTTCCGCGACCCGCTGGCGCCCTATCGCGGTTGGACCGGGTTGGCCGCCGACGTCGAGCGCGCGCGCGTTGCCGCCGGCGCGGCCTGGGTGGGCTCGCCGACCTACGGCGTCGCCGCGCAGTTCGCCGCCGCGCCGGCGGTGCGCGCGCCGTCCGCGCAGATCTTCCAGCGCCAGCGCTACACGTTCGAGATTCCGGCCGAACGCGCCGACTTCGCGCGACCGGGCCTCGTCGTCGTCCCGCCCAAGAACGGCGCCGGGGGCGCGCTCGCGCAGTGCTTCGCCGAGGTCCGGCCGCTGCCGCCGCTGGCGCGCGGGGAGGGCGCGTCGCGCGCGGCCTACGCCGCCTACCGAGTCAGCGGCCCGAGGCTCGATGTCGAGCGCCTGGGCTGTCCAGACCCGCTTGGCCGCGCCGGCGCCCGGCCCTAAGGCTGAAGTCATGAGCGACTTCGCCACCCTGCTCGACGCCATCGCCGATCCGTCGCGGGCCGACATCGACGCCGCGGACGTCGCCATCGTCACCGCCCATCCCGACGACGAGATGGTGGCGTTCGGCGTGGTGATGCGGCGGCTCAAAGGCGTGCGCGTCGTGCTCGCGACCGACGGCTCGCCGCGCGACATGATCACACAGCGCCACCTCGGCTTTCCGACTGTCGAGGCCTACCGCGACGCACGCCACGCCGAGCTGCTCTCTTCGCTGGCGCTGGCCGGCGTGCCCGCCTCCGCGCTGATCCGGCTCGAGATCCCGGACAAGGAGGCTGCGCACAACCTGGCGGTCCTGGCGGACAAGCTGCGCGCCGTCTTCGCGGAGACCGGAATCCGCGCGGTGCTGACGCACGCCTACGAGGGCGGCCACCCGGACCATGACGCCGTCGCCGCCGCCGTCGCGCTCGCGACCCGCGGCTCGGCGATCGAGGTGGTGGAGTCGCCGTTCTACCGCTCGCGCGACGGCCGCTATTCCGTGCAGTCGTTCGTTCCGTTCGAGGGCATTCCGATCGTCGAGACGCGCCTGACGCCCGAGGAGGCCGCGCACAAGCGCGCGATGGTCGCTTGCTATCCGAGCCAGACCGAGCTGCTGAATGGCTTCCGGCCCCGCGTCGAGCGTTTTCGCCACCCGCCGACCTACGACTTCACCCAGCCTCCCAACGGCGGCGACGTGGAGTTCGAGCGCCACTTCTTCCCCTGGCGCGACTGGGCCAAGGCTACGGCGCACGCCTTCGCGGGCGGCTGACGGCCACCTGCGGGGCGCCGGGCCGGTTCCAGGCGCTGCGGCGCCGGCGAAGGTTGCGTTCCCGCGCCAAGCCCGGCAAACCAGATCCATACTCTCGTTTCGACCCGGGCATTTCGTCCGTCACATGATTTGAAAGCCAAAGGACTTTGACCGTTCAGCTATCCAGGACCCCCGTCGCGGAGTCGCCGCTGTCGTCCGTCGAGGCGATCATCGCGGGGCTCGCCGGCGTCGGCTACATCGCCTCGCGCCGCATCGCGACGGCGCTCTTCATGGCCCAGCACCTGCAAAAGCCCGTCCTCGTGGAAGGGGTCGCCGGCGTGGGCAAGACCGAACTTGCGATCTCCACCGCCGCCTTGCTCGACCTGCCGCTGATCCGCATGCAGTGCTACGAGGGCCTCGACGAGTCCAAGGCCCTATACGAGTGGAAATACGGCAAGCAGCTGCTCTACACCCAGATACTGAAGGACCGGGTGGGCGAGGCGCTGGCCGATGCGCATTCGATGGAGGCCGCGATGGACCGCCTCCACGGCATGGGCGACATGTTCTTCTCCGAGCCGTTCATGGAGCCGCGGCCGATCCTGAAGGCGCTGCAGTCGGAAAACGGCTGCGTCCTCCTGATCGACGAAATCGACAAGAGCGACGAGGCGTTCGAGGCATTCCTGCTCGAGGTGCTGTCGGCGTTCCAGGCTTCGATCCCCGAGATCGGCACGATCAAGGCCAAGATCCCGCCGCTGGTGTTCCTGACCTCCAACAATGTGCGCGACCTCGGCGACGCGCTGAAGCGCCGCTGCCTGCACCTGCACATCCCGCTGCCGGACGCGCACCTGGAGGAGCGGATCGTCGCCACTCGCGTACCCAATGTCGAGGCGACGCTGACACGTGAGCTGGTCGCGTTCGTGCAGTCGCTGCGCGACCTCGAGCTGCGCAAGATCCCGTCGATTTCCGAGACCGTCGACTGGGCGCGGGCGCTGGTGCTGCTGCACGCCGACGCGCTCTCGCCCGACGTGGTCCGCGAGACCCTGAACGTGCTCCTGAAGTTCGAGCAGGACATCGTCGCGGTCGAGCCGAAGCTGAACGACCTCCTGGGCCGCGCCTCAGAGGTCAGCGGGGGCGAATAGAATGGCCTCCTCGCCGGTCCAGGCGACGATGGAGGACTTCATCAAGGCGCTCCGGGCCTCCGAGGTGAAGGTCTCGCCGGCGGAGGCGATCGACGCCCACCGCGCCCTGATCGAGATCGGCTACGCCGACCGCACGCTGATGCGCGATGCGCTCTGCATCACCCTCGCCAAGACCGAGGAAGAGGTGGCGCGCTTCGACGAGTGCTTCGACGCCTACTTCACCCGCGACGCCTTCTCCGAGCCGCCGCAGAGGCCGTCCGGCCAGGCGGAAGGCGGCGAGGCGGGCGGGGCGGACGGGCCGCAGCTCGACCTTCCCTTGGCGCAGATGCTGCTCGAGGGCGACCAGATTGGCCTCAATCAGATGATGGAGGCGGCGGCCCGCCGAGCCCGCGCCACCGACGTGAAGCTCAACACCCAGCGCAACCTCTTCTCGCGGCGGATACTCGACGAGATGGGCCTGCGCGAGCTCGAGGAGCTGATCCAGCGGCTGCGCGAGATGGGCCTGCCGCGCGACGACGCGCTGGCCGACCGTCTGGCGGAACGGCGCGAGGCCCTCTTCGAGGAATCGAGCCGCTTCGTCGACCGGCAGATGATGCTCTACGCCAGCGAGACCGGCCGGCGCATGCGCGAGACGCTGCTCGGCCAGGCCAAGCTGAC
>DATKMZ010000152.1:0-50504 GCA_035541575.1 Caulobacteraceae bacterium
CGGATCGAGGGCTGGACGGCGCGGGAGTCGAAGCCGCTGCTCGACTTCCTGTTCCAGCACGCGCGCTACGAGGCGTTCACCTGCCGCTTCAGCTGGTCGACAGGCTCGGTCGCCTTCTGGGACAACCGCTCGGTCTGGCACTTCGCGCTCAACGACTATCCGGGCCAGCGGCGGCACATGCGCCGCGTCACCGTCGACGCCTGGCCAGCGGCGGGCCCGGTGGAGACCGCGGCGGCTGAGCCGGCGCTGGCCCGATAAGGCCGCCACTCAGGGAGGGATGATGCTGTCCGGGACAAAGCGAGGCTTCGCCGTGCTGGCTCTCTGTCTCGTCGCAGGATGCCAGAAGACGGCCGCTGACCCTTGCGCGCCGCCGACGCCCTGGAACCCGCCCGGCGCCAAGCCCGGCCAGCCGGCGGCAGAGCTCTCGTTGTGCCTCAAGGATCAAGCCTACGCGGACCGCAACGTGACGGCGCCGGTCCAGGCCGTCGCCACGGGGGTCGTCGTCCAGTGCGAAGTAGAGGTCGACCGATTCGAAGGCTCGGTCGGCGCTTCGCTCGGGCCGGGCTCCGACGACGCGCGCAAAGCTGCCGATGCGGCGGCCGTTCAGCAGGCGACCGCAGCGGTCACCCAGTATCGGCAGTGTCCGGCGCGGCAACCTTAGAGGCCCGCACCACATCCACCCGATCTGGGACGCGGGCCAGCCACACGCTGAGACCGAGCACGACCATCATGGCAGCGCCGCAAAGGCCGGTCAGCCCGGTCCAGCCTCCGGCCCGCCAGAACCAGCCGCCGGCGGAGCCGAGCGCGCTCGCGCCGCCGTAGTAGGCGAGCAGGTAGAGCGACGAAGCATGGCTGCGGTGCGCGGCGGCGCGACGGCCGACCCAGCCGCTGGCGACGGAATGGACGACGAAGAAGCCGCCCGTGAGGGTCGCGACGCCCGCAATGACGGCCCAGAGCGGATGGGCGAGCGTCAGAGCCTCGCCGGCCAGCGCCACGATGGCGCCCAGGATCAGGATCGGCCCGCGCCCGGACCGGTCGGCCAAGGCGCCCGCCCAGGACGAGGCTCCCATCCCGACCATGTAGGTGAGAAAGATGAGGCCGATCTGGCCCTGGCTGAGAAGGTAGGGCGGCAGGGCGAGCCGGAATCCGAGGTAGTTGTAGACCGCGACGAAAGCGCCCATCGCCAGGAAGGCGACGAGGTAGAGGCTGACCATCGCGCGGTCGCCAAGGTGTCCCAGCCAGGCCCGCAAGTGCGCGCCGGCGCTCATCCGCTCGACGTCGCGGGCGCGGCGCGAAGCTGGCGGCAGCAACAGCAGGAAGGCGAGCGCGATCACCAGATCCGCGACCGACAGGGCGCCGATCGCGATCCGCCACGACGAGGCCTGAGCCAGCGCGCCCATCGCGACCCGCCCGGTCATCCCGCCGAAGGCCGCGCCGCTCACGTTGAGACCCATCGCCAGCCCCAGGCGGGCCGGCGGCGCCTCCTCGGCCAGGTAGGCCATCGCCACGCCCGACACGCCGCCGAGCGCGAGCCCCTCCAAGGCGCGCGCGGCGATCAGGACGTCCCACCTCGGCGCGGCGGCGCTCGCGAGGTTGAGAAACGCGGCGAGGGTGATGCAGGCGAACATCAGCCCTCGCCGGCTGAAGGCTTCCGAGATCGCGCCCATCGCGAGGATGGAGACGGCGAGCGCCGCGGTCGTCGCCGACACCGCCCAGGAGCTCGTCGCGGCGTCGACGCGGAAGTCGCGCGCCAAGTCCGCCAGCAGCGGCTGGGTGCAGTAGAGCAGCGAGAAGGTCGCAAAGCCGCTCAGGAACAGCGCCGAGGCGACCCGCCAGAGGTTGGCGTTTTCCATCGCCCGGCACTCAGCCACGGCTCGCCCGCCGGCGCGAGCCCTCCGGGCCGCCTACTCGTCGAAGCCGACGAACACCGCGGCGTCGTCCACCGACTTGCGTCGCGAGACGACCGCGTTGGCGGGGAACGAGTCGTCCGGCCAGCCCATGGCGACGCAGATCATGATCACCTGGTCCTCGGGGATGCCGGCGTGCTCGCGGACGACGGGCGACTGCATGATCCCCTGGCTGTTGATCACGCAGCCGAGGCCTCGCGACCAGGCCGCGTTGACGAGCGCGTTGGTCACCGCGCCGCAGTCGAACGGCCCGATGTCGCCGCCGTGGATCGAGCGGTCGTAGGTGACGACGACCGAGATCGGCGCGTCGAACTGGCGGAAGCCGCGCAGCACCCAGTCCTGACGCCTCACCTGATCGTGGCGCTCGATGCCCATCGCGCCAAAGAGCTGCTTGGCGATCTCGATCTGCCGTTCGCGGTGCTGGCCGACGTAGGCGCCGTGGCCGCGGAACTCGCGCGAGTCCGGCACGCCGGCGAGGTTGCGCTCGGTGTTGCCGGCGCGGATGCGGTCGAGCGGTTCGCCCGAGACCACGTGGAAGTTCCACGGCTGGGTGTTGAGCGACGAGGGCGCCCGCATCGCCAACTCGATGACCTCGCGGATCAGCGCCTTGGGCGGCCGCTCCGGCTTGAAGCCGCGGATGCTGCGCCGCCCGAGGACGACCTCGTCGTACGTCAATGTAGAACCCATGGATGGTCTCAGGTCAGCTCGGCTTGGCGGCGCGGCCGCTGGTCGGGATGTCCTTGAAGGCGACCGACTTGTCGACGCGGATGTCGCCGGGCAGGCCCAGCACGCGCTCGGCGATGATGTTGCGAAGGATCTCGTCGGAGCCGCCCTCGATGCGGGTGGCCGGCGAGCGCAGCAGCATGGCCTGGAAGCGGCCATCCATCGGGCTGCCCTCGTCCTGGATCACGCCGGCCTGGCCCTGCAGGTCGAGCGCGAACATCGCCAGCTCCTGCATCGTGGCGCCGGCCACGAGCTTGCCGATCGAGTTCTCCGGCCCGGGCGTCTGGCCCTTTGAGAGCGCGGTGATCGCCCGCATGCCGGTGTATTTCAGGCCGCTCTGGCGCACCGCGAACTGCGCGAGCCGCGAGCGCACGCCGGCGTCGTCCGCCGCCGGCTCGCCGTCGATCTCCGCCTCCTCCAGGCAGAACCGGAACAGTTCCGGAAAGCCGGTCGACATCCCCGAGCCGATCGAGAGCCGCTCGTTCATCAGCGTGGTCAGCGAGACCTCCCAGCCCTGCCCCACTGCGCCCAGGCGCTGGGCGTCGGGGATGCGCACGTCGGTGAAGAACACCTCGTTGAAGCCCGACTGGCCGTTGGCCTGCTTGATCGGCCGCACCTCGACGCCGGGCGTCGACATGCTCAGGAAGAACATGGTCAGGCCCTTGTGCTTGGGCACGTTCGGGTCGGTGCGGGTGATCAGCAGACCCCACTGCGATTGCTGCGCTCCGCTGGTCCAGATCTTCGAGCCGTTGATGATCCAGTCGCCCGAGCCGTCCTTTGCCGGCTCGGCGCGGGTGCGCAGGCCCGCCAGATCGGAGCCACCGGCCGGCTCGGAGAAGAGCTGGCACCAGATCTCCTCGCCCGCCGCCAGCGGCGGCAGCAGGCGGCGCTTCTGGTCCTCCTGGGCCCAGGCCATGACCGTGGGCCCGCACATGCCGTGGCCGATGATGAAGGGGCTCGAGAGCGCGCCGTAGACGCCCTCCTCCTGGCCCCAGATCACCCGCTCGATCGGCGAGCAGGCGCCGCCGCCGTACTCCTTGGGCCAATGCAGGCAGGCCCAGCCGGCCCCGGCCTTCTTCTTCTGCCAGGCCTTGGCGGCGACCATCGGATCCTCGCTCTCGACGCCCATCGATGCGAAGCCGGCGCGCTTCAGCTCGGGCTCGAGGTGCTTGGGCGCATTGGCGTCGATCCAGCCGCGCACCTTGGCGCGGAACGCGGCTTCCTGCGGAGTGTCTTCGAAGTCCATCTTGTCAGTCTCCTCAGGCCGCCAGCTCGGCGTTGCCGCTGCGCATGCGATCGATCAAGAGGCTCTCCCAGGTCGAGAGCGAGCCCAGCGCCAGGGCGAGCGCGTTGGCGCGGCGGTAGTAGAGGTGGCAGTCGAACGCCCAGGTGAAACCCATGCCGCCGTGGACCTGGATGTTGTTCTTGGCGCAGTGCTGGAACGCCTGCGTGGCCGAGACCCGCGCCGTCGCCGCCGACACCGGCAGCTCGGCCGCCTCGGTCGAGAGCGCCCAAGCCGCGTAGTAGCAGTTGGACCGGGCCAGCGTCGCCGAGACGTACATGTCGGCCAGCATGTGCTTGATCGCCTGGAACGAACCGATCTGGCGCCCGAACGCCATCCGCTCCAGGGCATAGTCGCGCGCCATCTCCAGCGCCCGGTCGGCGCCGCCGACCTGCTCGAACGCCATCAGGATCGCGGCGCGATCCATCACCCGCTCGGCGAGGCCCCAGCCGTCCCCGGCGGCGCCCAGCGGCTCGGCCGGCGCGCCGTCGAACGTGATCGTGGCGTAGCTGCGGGTGGGGTCGATCGTCTCCAGCGCCGACCGGGAGACGCCAGGCCCCGTGAGGTCGACCAGCGCGAGCTGCAGCCCGCCCGAAGCCTTGGCCAGCACCACCGCGACGTCGGCGACATCGCCGTCGGGGACGGCTGTCTTCGCGCCCGAGAGCCGGCCGCCCTCGAACCGGACGCCGATCTTCTGCGGGCGCACGCGGCCGGCGCTCTCGGCGAGCGCGAAGGTCCCGACCGCCTCGCCGCTCGCCAGCCTCGGCAGCCAGGCCTGCTTCTGCGCCTCGGACCCGGCCAGAAGCAGGAACTCGGCGCAGAGGTAGATCGATGACGACAACGGCACGGGCGCCAGCACCCGGCCGAGCTCCTCGGCCATCAGGCAGAGCTCGAGGTGCGAGAGCCCGACGCCGCCGTAGGCCTCCGGGATCGCCGCGCCCAGCACGCCCAGCTCCGCCAGACCCTTGTAGAGCGCGCGGTCGTAGGGCTCGGGGCCTTCGAGGATCGCGCGGACCTTCTCGGGCGCGCAGTGCTCGGCGAGGAACCGCCGGACCTGCCCCTGCAGCTCCTTCTGCTCGTCGGAAAAATCGAGGTTCATGCCCGCTCCTCGCTGACCCTGACTACGGCTGACGGCGCCTCATGGGAGCCGTTACGCGGCGATAGTCCAGTGCGGCGTTTGGAGCGGGCGGGGGGAATCGAACCCCCGACATTCAGCTTGGGAAGCTGACGTTCTACCTCTGAACTACGCCCGCGCCGGGGCGGCGGACCCTAGCCGAGAATCGGCGGCGTGCAAGGGGCGCGCGTCGTGGCCTCGGCGCCGGCGGCGTGGCAGTGTCGGCGGCGGATCGTGCGGCGAAAGCGGGCGGCGGGATGAGCGACGACGGAGGCGACTACGACGTCGTCGAGACCTCGATCGGGCGGCTCGCGGATGACATGGCCGCCGGACGGACCACGTCCGAGGCGCTGGTGGCGGCCTACCAGGCGCGGATCGCGGCGATCGACGCCGCCGGGCCGCGGCTGCGCAGCGTGATCTCGCCCAGCCCGACCGCGCTCGACGAAGCGCGACGGCTCGACGCCGAGCGGGCCGCGGGCCGGGTGCGCGGACCGCTGCACGGCGCGCCGGTCCTGGTGAAGGACAACATCGAGGTCGGCGATGGAACCGCGACCACCGCCGGCTCGCTGGCGCTGCAGGACAACGTGACCCTCCGCGACGCGCCGCTGGTCGCCCGGCTGAAGGCGGCGGGCGCGGTGATCCTCGGCAAGACCAACCTTTCGGAGTGGGCGAACTTCCGCTCGGAGAACTCGATCAGCGGCTGGTCGGCGGTGGGCGGGCTGGTGAAGAACCCCTACGCGCTGGATCGCAGCGTCGGCGGCTCCTCCTCGGGAACCGGCGCCGCGATCGCCGCTTCGCTGGCCGCCGCCGGCGTCGGCACCGAGACCGACGGTTCGGTGACCGCGCCGTCCTCGTTCTGCGGCCTCGTCGGGCTGAAGCCGACGCTGGGCCTCGTCTCGCGGACCGGCGTCGTGCCGATCGCGCACAGCCAGGACACGGCCGGGCCGATGTGCCGCAACGTCGCCGACGCGGCGCTGCTCCTGTCGGCGATGGCCGGCTCGGACGCCGCCGACGCGTCCACGAGCGAGGCCGACGCCCGCCGGGCCGACTACGTCGGCGGCCTCGCCGGCGCGACGTTGAAAGGAAAGCGGCTCGGCGTCGCGCGCTACGCCTGCGCCCGGCTCATCTCCGGCGTCGGCGCGGTCTTCGCCGACGCGCTGGATCTCTTGCGGCGCGAAGGCGCCGAGGTGATCGAGCTGGCGGACTACAGGCCGCCCGAGGGCCTCGGCCGGCAGGAGCACGCCGTGCTGCTGCACGAGTTCAAGGCCGACCTGAACGCGTACCTCGCGACGACCCCGAGCCGCGTCCGGGCGCGCACCCTCGCCGAGCTGATCGCCTTCAACCGGGCGACGCCGCGCGAGCTCGCCCTGTTCGGGCAGGATCTGTTCGAGGCGGCCGAGGCGACCACGGGCCTCGACCATCCGGACTACCTCGCGGCCCGGGCCGGGGCGTTGGCGGCCGCCGGTGCGGGGGGCATCGACAAACTGGCGGCCGAACACCGCCTCGATGCGCTGATCGCGCCGAGCTACGGCCCGGCCTGGCGCATCGACCTGGGGGCGGGCGACCATGGATCGGGCCGCATCTCCGGCCTGCCAGCCATCGCCGGCTATCCGCACCTGACCGTGCCGATGGGCCAGGTGCGCGGGCTGCCGGTAGGGCTCTCTTTCGTCGGCCGCGCCTGGACCGACGCGGCGCTGCTGGCCCTGGGACACGCGTTCGAACGCGCCGCCGCCGCCCGTCGGCCGCCGGCCTATCTGCCGACGCTGGAGGCCGATGACGGAGTGTTCGCGCCGGCATCGGCCTCAGCGTGACTCCGCCGGGCTTTCGCCGGGATGAGCGGAACGCTAGGGGTCAGCCAGCACGGGAGGACTCGCATGGAGCTCGAGACGGACGCCAACGGGATCGTCACCTTCATGCCGATCATCCGCTGGGGCGTGAGCATTGTCGAAGGCAAGACCGTGGGCCTCGCGGTCGACTACTACGCGAGCGCCGCGGACGCCGCCGCCAAGCGGACGTCCCGCGTCCAGCTCCATGTCGACGCCCTCGCGGCCAGGGACCTGGGTCGCGCGCTCACGGCGCGCGCCGACACGCTCCTGAGCGGCGCGGCCAGGCCGACCTAGCCCCTCACCAGGGCCGGAAGTGCTTCGATAGCTTCAGGCCCTGGCGCTGGTAGTGGCTGCCGTTCTCGCCGTAGAGACGCGCCGGCCGCTCGGTGAGCGCCTGGTAGACCAGGCGCGCGACGGTCTGGCCGTCCTCGAGCAGGAACGGGGTCTCGTGGCTCCTCACCTCGAGCACGCCCCTGGACCCGACGCTGTCGGTCTCGGCGGTGCCGAAGCCGGGGTCGAAGAAGCCGGCGTAGTGGACGCGGAACTCGCCGACCGCGGGGTCGATCGGCGTCATCTCGGCCGCCTCCAGGATCGGGATCTCGACCGCCTCCTTCGATGCCAGGATGTAGAACTCGCCGGGATCGAGCAGCAGCTCGCCGCGGCGCGGCTCCAGCGGCTCCCAGAAGTCGTGCGGATCGTGCCCGTCCTCGCGGTCGAGGTCGATCACGCCGGCGTGGCGGCGGGCGCGGAAGCCGGCAAGCCCCGCCTGCAGGTCGACGCCGACGCTGCGCACCGAGAGCGCCGGCGGGGCGCCGCGCTTCAGCCGCAGCTGGTTGAGCCGCGTGCCGGCGCGGACCAGCACCGAAAAGGTCTGCGGCGCGATCTCGATGTAGAGCGGCCCTGCATAGCCCTCGGTGATGTCGTCGAAAGCCGGCCCGTGGTCGGTGAGCGCGCGGACGAAGACGTCGACGCGGCCGGTGGAGCTCTTCGGATTGGCGCGGGCCGAGACGTCTGGCGGGAGGCGCAGCCGCTCGGCGATCTCGGCGATGTAGACGCAGCCGCGCTCCAGCACCGCACCCTTGGTGAGGTCCAGCTCGTGCATGGCGACGTCGGCGATGCGCTGCGCCACGCGCCGCCCGAGCCCAGGCAGGAACGAGGCCCGCACCCGCCAGGCGCGCGGCCCCAGCCGCAGGTCGAGGCTCGCCGGCTGCACCTGCTCCGAAAGGATCGCCGGATCGGCGGCGATGGCGCCGGTCGCCAGCAGCGCCTCGATCGACTGGCAGGGCAGGATGCCGGCGGTCATGACGGGCGCGACAATCGAGGGGCGGGCCGAGTCTGGCAAGGCGTCTCCCCTCTCTCCCTCCCCTCTTGGGAGGGCAGGAGCGCAAAGCGCTCCGGGGTGGGGGTGTTCGGGACATCCCCACCCTGCCGTCGCTTGCGCTCCGGCCATCCCTCCCCATAAAGGGGAGCAAGATATAAAGGTTTGGGAATATGACCGAAGACCCTAAGGCCGATGATCCCAGGGACTGGGAAGTCGCCACGCGGCTGGTGCGCGGCGGTTCGGTGCGCTCGCAGCACGGCGAGACGGCGGAGGCGCTCTACCTGACGCAGAGCTTTCTCTACGACAGCGCCGAGAGCGCGGACGCTCGCTTCGCCGGGAAGGAGCCCGGCTTCATCTACACCCGCTATGGCAACCCGACGGTCAAGATGTTCGAGGACCGGCTCGCGCTCGTGGAGGGCGCCGAGGACTGCCGCGCGACGGCGTCGGGCATGGCGGCGGTCTATCTGGCGCTCACCGGGCTGCTGCGCGCCGGCGACCACGTGGTGGCCGGCAAGGCGCTGTTCGGCTCGTGCCGCTGGATCCTCAACAACTGGGGGCCCCGCTTTGGCGTCGAGACCACCTTCGTCGACGCGGCGGACACGCAGGCCTGGAAGGCGGCGGCGCGGCCGAACACCAAGGTGTTCTTCATCGAAAGCCCGGCCAACCCGCTGCTGGAGATCACCGACATCGCCGCCGTGGCTGGCTTCGCGCGCGAGATCGGCGCCAAGGTGCTGGTCGACAACGTGTTCGCCACGCCGATCTTCCAGAAGCCGCTGAAGCTGGGCGCGGACCTGGTGATCTATTCGGCGACCAAGCACATCGACGGCCAGGGCCGGGTGCTGGGCGGCGCGGTGCTGGGCGCGCACGCGCTGCTCGAGGAGGCCTACCGCGACTTCATCCGCCACACCGGCCCGGCGCTCTCGCCGTTCAACGCCTGGGTGCTGCTGAACGGCCTGACGACGCTCGACCTGCGCGTCCGCGCCGCCAGCGCCACGGCGGCGCAGCTCGCCGACCGGATCGCCGCGCACCCGAAGGTGAGGGACGCGCGCTATCCCGGCCGCGCCGACCACCCGCAGCACGAGCTCGCGCGCCGGCAGCTGACCGGCGGCGGCAACGAGATGATCGGCGGCGGCAACCTGATCGCGTTCGATCTCGGCTCGCGGGAGAAGGCGTTCAACTTCCTGAATTCGCTCGAGATCGTCGACATCTCCAACAACCTCGGCGATGCTCGCTCGATGGCCACGCACCCGACCACGACGACACACCGCTCGATGACTGAGGAGCAACGGCTGGAGATCGGCCTCACCCCCGGCTGGGTGCGCCTCAACGTCGGCCTGGAAGGCGCCGGCGACCTGGCGCGCGACATCGAACAGGCGCTGGACCGGGCTTGAGGCCCCCCTTCGTCGCGCATCGCCTCGCTCACGCTCGGCTCGCCTGCGACACTTCCCCCCGCCAGCGCGGGGAAGAGCGAGTGGGGCGCCTTGCCGCTCCTCCCCTCGCAGAGCGAGGGGAGGTGTCGCGGGCGAGCGTCGCGAAGCGATGCGAAGCGCGACGGAGGGGAGGATCGCCCCCTACCCCACCGCTTCCGGCTCGACCTTGTAGACGCGCGAGCAGTATTCGCAGGTGACGTGGATGCGGCCGTCGGGCTCGACCATGTCGGCGCGTTCGCCGGCGTCGAAGCTCTTCAGCACGGTCAGGATCCGTTCTTCGGAGCAGCGGCAGAACGCCTGCAGCGGCTGCGCCGGGAAGAGCCGCACGCCCTGCTCGTGGAAGAGCCGGTAGAGCAGCGTCTCGGGGGTGAGACGCGGGTCGATCAGCTCGTCCTCGCCGACTGTCTCGAACAGGAACTGCGCCTCGCGCCAGGCCTCGGCGGTGGCGCCGCGGGCTTCGTCCTCGGCGATGTTCTGCAACAGGATGCCGCCGGCGCGCCAGTGGAGGCCTGCGCCGTCGTCGACCTGGCCGACCGCGAGCCGCACGCGGGTCGGCGTTTGCTCCGACTGGGCGAAGTAGCGCTCGGCCGAGAGCGCCAGGGTCTCGCCCTCGATCGGCGTCATGCCCTGGTAGCGCTCCATGTCGGGGCCCTGGTCGATGGTCATGGTGAAGACGCCCTCGCCCAACAGCGTCCTGGCGCCGAGCGGTCTCAAGCCATCTTCGATCTCGGCGAGGCGGTCCGCGTCGTAACGACAGTAGCCGCGCAGGGCGCCGGCGGTATCGTAGTCGGCGACCACGTAAGTCACCGCGCCCTTGCCCTGGGCCTGCACGATCAGCCGGCCTTCGAACTTCAGGCTGGCGCCGACCAGCGCGGCGAGAGCGCAGGTCTCGCCAAGCAGGTTGGCGATCGGCGGCGGGTAGTCGTGGCGGGTCAGGATCTCGTCGATCGCCGGGCCAAGACGCACGAGCCGGCCGCGCACAGGCTGCCGGTTGATCTGGAACGGCGCGGCCAGATCGTCGAGGGGGATCGTTCTTTGGGACACGCGCGGAATATGGGGCGTGTCGCGCGGATAGCCACTCCCCTCAGATCGCCTCGAAGCACCAGGCGAGGATCGACTTCTGGGCGTGGATGCGGTTCTCCGCCTCGTCCCAGACCACCGATGCAGGCCCGTCGATCACCCGCTCGGTCACTTCCTCGCCGCGGTGGGCCGGCAGGCAGTGCATGAAGAGCGCGTTCGGCGCAGCCAGCGCCATCAGCGCCTCGTCGACCTGGTAAGGCCCCAACGCCTCGAGCCGCGCCTCGGCGTCGGTGTCGCCCATCGAGACCCAGGTGTCGGCGATCACCAGGTCGGCGCCGGCGACCGCGGCCTTCGGATCGCGCGTCACCTCGATCCGTCCCTGCTCGTCGGCGGCGCGGGCGAGGTCGACCCGGTCGGGCGCAAAGGCGTCCGGGCAGGCGACCGTGAGGCGATAGCCGAACTTCGGCGCCGCCTGGATGAAGCTCGCGCAGACGTTGTTGCCGTCGCCCACCCAGGCCAGCGTCCTGCCCGCGAGCGGCCCGCGATGCTCCTCGAACGTCATCAGGTCGGTGATGATCTGGCAGGGGTGACCGGCGTCTGAGAGACCGTTGATCACCGGCACGCTCGCCTGCTCGGCCAGCTCCTGAACGTCCTCGTGGCGGTTGGCGCGGATCATGATCGCGTCGACCATGCGCGACAGCACCTTGGCGGTGTCGGCGATGGTCTCGCCGCGGCCCAGTTGCATGTCGGCGCCGGTGGAGATGATCGACGCGCCGCCGAGCTGGCGGATCGCCGCGTCGAACGAAAACCAGGTGCGGGTCGAGTTCTTCTGGAACACCATCGCCAGCGTGCGGTCGCGCAGCGGCGCGTCGGCGTCGACGCGCCCCTTCGGCCAGCCGATACGGGCGGCCTTGCGGCGCTTGGCGTCGTCGAGGATGGCCCGCAGATCGCCGCCCTCCAGGCTCCAGAGGTCGACGAAATGGCGCGGCGGGCTCATCGCCTGAGAGCCTTTCCCCCGCTGGCGGGGGAAACGTCGCGAGACCGCGAAGCGGAGGCGACAATGGGGGCGTGCCGGAGAAGGAGATTCCCCCCATCGGCGATGCGTCGCTGCGCGACGGCGCGCCGCTTTCCCCCTGAGGGGGAAGGGTTTGACTGCATCATGCCGCCGCCGCGGCCTTCGTCCTCGCCGCCTCGCAGGCGCGTTCCAGCTTGTCGACCGCCTCGCGGGCCTCTTCGCGGGTGATCAGCAGCGAGGGCAACAGGCGCACGCAGTTGTCGCCGCCGCCGGCGATCAGCAGCTTCTGGTCGCGGGCGTGCTGCATGAACTCGCGGTTGGGCGTCGCGAGCCTGAGCCCGATCAAGAGGCCCTTGCCGCGGATCTCTTCGACCACGTCCGGATAGCGGTCCTTCAGGCCCGAGAGCTGCTGGGCGAAGTAGCCGGTGATGTCGCGCACATTGGCGAGCGTCTCGGGCTTGGTCAGCTCCTCGAGCGAGGCCAGGCCCACCGCCATCGCGAGCGGGTTGCCGCCATAGGTCGAGCCGTGCGAGCCGACGGTCATGCCCTTGCCGGCCTCGGCGCTGGCGACGCAGGCGCCGACCGGGAAGCCATCGCCGAGCGCCTTGGCGACGCAGACGATGTCGCCTCGCACCCCGGCCCACTCGCACGCGAACAGCTTGCCGGTGCGGCCGAGACCGCACTGGATCTCGTCGAGGATCAAGAGCGTGCCGGTCGCGTCGCAAAGCTCGCGCAGCTTGACGAGGTCGGCCTCGGGCAGCGCCCGCGCCCCGCCCTCGCCCTGCACCGGTTCGATCAGCACCGCGCAGGTCTGGTCGGTGATCGCCGCTTCGAGCGCGGCCATGTCACCGTACGGCAGCGTCTTGTAGCCGGGCAGCGGCGGGCCGAAGCCCTCGGTGTAGCTCGGGTTGCCGGCGGCGAAGATGGCCGCGTAGGTGCGACCGTGGAACGAGCCCTCGAAGCCGATGATCTCGATCCGCTCCGGCTGGCCGTTGGCCCAGTGATACTTGCGCGCGGTCTTCAGCGCGCACTCGATCGCCTCGGCGCCCGAGTTGGTGAAGAACACCTCGTCGAGCCCGGTCACCTCGCAGAGCCGTGCGGCCAGCTTCTCCTGGCCGGGGATGCGGAAGATGTTGGAGACGTGCCAAAGCTTCTCGCCCTGCTCCTTGAGCGCGGCGACAAGCTTGGGGTGGGCGTGGCCGAGGCCGGTGGTGGCGATGCCGGCCAGGCAGTCGAGGTACTCCTCGCCCTCCGTGGTGTAGAGACGCGACCCTCGCCCGCGCTCGAACGCCAGCTGAGCGCGGTTGTAGACGCCCATGATGTGGTCGCTCGGAACGGTCGGCGAAGCGGTCTCGCCCATTGCAGCCTCCAAAAGCAGAAGTCCCCGCACGGGAGGTACGGGGACGCTGGAAAGCGCGGCGTATCGGTCCGATGGGGCGCCATTGTCAATGACGACGGGCGCGGCGTCCCTCAGGTCTTCAGCTTGTAACCCGTGGCGAACATCCGCCAGGTCGCGGCCCAGAGCAGCGCGACGAGCGCGGCGGTCAGCGCCATGCCGATCGTGATCGAGCCGTCCGGGTGGTCGATGAAGCCGTAGCGGAAGCCGGCGATCAGGTAGAAGAACGGGTTGTAGTGCGAGATCGTCCGGAACGGCTCGGGCAGGCCCTTCACCAGGTAGAACGTGCCCGAGAGGAACGTCATCGGCACGACGATGAAGTTGGTCACCGCGGCGATGTGGTCGAACTTCTCCGACCAGATCGCCGCCATCGCGCCGAGCAGCCCCATGATCAGCGCCGCGCCGACGGCGAAATAGGCGATCGCCCAGACGTGGGCGAAGGTGACGTGCGCGAAGGGCAGGATCGCGAGCGCGGCCACCGCGCCGACGACGAGACCGCGCGTCAGGGCGCCGAGCGCGAACCCCGCCACCAACTCGCCGGGCGAGAGCGGCGGGGTCAGGAAGTCGCCGATCAGGCCGTTCATCTTCGCCTGCAGCAGCGACGACGACGAGTTCGAGAACGCGTTGTTCAGGATCTGCATCATGATCAGGCCGGGCGCGATGAAGGTGCCGAACGCGACCCCGTCGACCTTGGCCCGCGCGCCCCAGGCGACGACGAACACCAGCATGTAGAGCAGCGCCGTCACGATCGGCGCGGCGAGGGTCTGAAAGCCAACCTTCCAGAACCGGCGCACCTCGCGCAGATAGAGCGCCCTCAAACCGTCCCAGTTGACGCCTCGATAGGCGCGCGGCTCGGGCGGAGCGACCGCCGCGTCGGCGGCGCTGAAAGGCATGTCTCTCATCGGCCCCTCATGTGCGCCGCGACGCCGCACGGCGCAAGGCGGCGCTAAGTCTCATCAACATCTAGTTCCTGTGGATGAAGTGCATGGCGCCTATTGTGGTCCTTAATCGTTTGTTTACGATATCTAGTAGGTCGTGGTCGCAGGACACGGCTGGGGCACAACATCTTGCGTCGTTGCTCGTGGGGACGAGCCACACGCGGGATGCGCGGGGTGGAGATCGCCATGGGCTGGACCGACGAACGGGTGGAAACCCTCAAGAAGCTTTGGCTGGACGGGCTCTCCGCCAGCCAGATCGCCAAGCAGCTGGGCGGGGTGACCCGTAACGCGGTGATCGGCAAGGTGCACCGGCTGGGGCTCTCGGGAAGAGCCGCGCCATCGCATCCCAGCCGGCCGGCGTTCAAGGCGCCACGGCCGCCGCGCCCGATCTCGATGCCGACACCGCGGGCGCGGTCGCTGGAGCCACGGCCGCACGCCACGCCGGCGCCCCGGCCGGCGCCATTCGTGGAGCTGCCCGGCACGGCCACGGTGCTGACCCTGGGCGCCCACATGTGCAAGTGGCCGATCGGCGATCCCTCCAGCAGCGACTTCACGTTCTGCGGCCGCAGGGCCAGCGACGAGGGCCCCTACTGCATCGACCACGCCCGGGTCGCCTACCAGCCGCCGCAGGGCAAGAAGAAGACCTCGGTCGCCGAGCTCACCCGCTCGCTGCGGCGGTATATCTAGCCTCGCTCCCACTCCCTCCCCTTTCATGGGGAGGGTGTCCGGCGCGAAGCGCGCCGGACGGGTGGGGGTGTCTCAAGCGTCAACGCTATTCTGCGGGCCTAGCGCGGGGCCCGCGCTCCCCCACCCTCGACCGCTCACGCGGTCTGCCCTCCCCATGAAGGGGAGGGAGGCATACCTTCCGTCCATGACCGACGCCGCCTTCGAGTCGCCTGCCCCGCCCGACAACACCCAGCCCTATTCCGTCTCCGAGCTCGCGTTCGCGCTGAAGCGGACGATCGAGGACCGGTTCGGGTTCGTGCGGGTGCGCGGCGAGCTCTCGAAGGTGACGTTCCACGGCAACGGCCACGTCTACCTCGACCTCAAGGACGAGCGCGCCTCGATCTCGGGCGTGATCTGGAAGACCCAGGTTCCGCGCCTGGCGGTGAAGCCGCAGACGGGGCTGGAGGTGGTCGTCACCGGCCGGCTGACCACCTATCCCGGCCGCTCGCAGTACCAGATCATCATCGAGACGATGGCCCCGGCCGGCGTGGGCGCGCTGCTGGCGCAGCTCGAGCGGCTGAAGGCCAAGCTCGCCGCCGAGGGCCTGTTCGAGGCCTCGCGCAAGCGTCCGCTGCCGTCGATGCCGGCGGTGGTCGGCGTGATCACCAGCCCGACCGGCGCGGTGATCCGCGACATCCTGCACCGCATCCGCGAGCGCTGGCCGTGCCGCGTGATCGTCTGGCCGACGATCGTGCAGGGCGACGCCGCCGCCGGCCTGGTGGCGAACGCGATCGCCGGGTTCAACGCGCTGGCGCCCGGCGGGCCGATCCCCCGCCCCGACGTGCTGATCGTCGCCCGCGGCGGCGGCTCGGTCGAAGACCTCTGGCCGTTCAACGACGAAGCGCTGGCGCGGGCGGCCGCGGCGAGCGCGATCCCGCTGATCTCGGCCGTCGGTCACGAGACCGACACGACGCTGATCGACTTCGTCTCCGACCGGCGCGCGCCGACGCCGACCGCCGCAGCGGAGATCGCCACGCCGGTGCTGGCCGAGCTCGCCGCGAGCCTCGCCGACTACGAGCGGCGGCTCATCGCCTGCGGATCGCGCGCCGTCGAGACCCGCCGCACGCGTCTCTCGGCCGCCGCGCGCGGCCTGCCGCGGCCGCAGGATCTGCTGGGCCTGGCGACCCAGCGGCTCGACATCGCCGCCGGCCGCCTGGCCGCCGGGCTGCAGCGCAACGTCTCGGCCCACGCCGAAGACCTTGCCCGCAAGGGCGCCCGGCTGACGCCGGCGCTGCTCCAGCGCGACATCGGCGAGAAACGGCGGCGGCTCGCGGACGCCGCGGGACGGCTGACGCCCACGGTCCATCGCCGGCTGCAGCGCGAGACCGAACGGCTAGTCTCGCTGGAGCGCCAGCGCGTCTCGTTGAACCCCGAGGGCCCGCTCGAGCGCGGCTACACCCTGATCCGCCGCGCCAACGGCCAGCTGGCGACGTCCGCCCGGCAACTCGCACCCGCCGAGGCCGTGCGGCTGCGGTTCAAGGACGGCGAGCGCAATGCGATCATCGACGGCGCGCCGGGCCGCAAGGCCTCGAGGACCGGCGCCGCCGCCGATCAGGGTGATCTCTTCTAAACCGGCCACCGCCGCGCTACCTATGCGGCCATGAACGCCCACGACAGAGACCTCAGCCCGCCTGGCGAGATCGCGCTGGTGCGCTACGGCGACGGCGAGATCGCCGTGATCCGGCCCGGCCGCTACGTCATCTGCGCCGTCAGCGGCATGAAGATCCCACTCGAGGCGTTGCGCTATTGGAACCCGACGCTGCAGGAAGCCTACGCCGGTCCCGCGCAGGCGCTGCAGCGCTGGCGCGAGCTCAATCCCGGCCGCTGAGGGCCCCTGCGTCCTTCGAGACGCCCGCTGACGCGGGCTCCTCAGGATGACGAGGGTTTGCGTCGCATGGATGTTCGTCGTGGTGAGGAGCGCTCGCAGAGCGCGTCTCGAACCACGAACCCTGCGGGGCCGGCGTCAGTACCCCTGCGCCTTCAGTTCCTCGTAGAGCGCGTCGGGGAAGCGGCGGTGGACCCACCAGTACTCCCAGGGCCTGGCCCGGGCGCGGCGCTCGATGAAGGCGTTGATCTGGGCCACCCCGGATTCGACGTCCGCCGCCGAGCCGCCCTCCGCCGGCAGCTGGATCGGATCGGCGACGAAGACCCGGAAGCGCGCGCCTTTGGTCCGCTCCACCCAGCCGGGCTGCAGGACCGCGCCGAAGCGCATCGCGAACCTCACCGGCGCGTGCTGGGTGCGCACGAGGTGGCCGAAGAACGGCGCGAGCAGGCCCTCGTAGTACTTCTGGTCGCTGAGGATCCCGACGCTGACGCCGCGCTTCAGCGCCGCCATCACCTCGCGCCCGCCCTCCACGCCCTTCGGCGCGAACAGCGTCACGCCATAGGCCTCGCGGCTCTCGCGCATCCGCTTGTCGATGTAGGGGTTGTTGGCGCCCCGGTAGGCCAGCACGCCTTCGATGCCGACCCGCGTCTTGGTGGCCGCCATCACCTCCCAGTTGGCGAAGTGGCCGCTGACGAAGACGGCCGGCTTGCCTGACGCCTTCAGCGCGTCGAGCTTCTCCTCGCCGACGAGCTCGACCCGCGAGGGGTCGGCCATGATCTTGTCCATCAAGAAGAACTCGATCAGGACCCGGCCGGCGTTCTCCCACTGCCGCCGGGCCATCGCCCGCCGCTCGGCCTCGCTCCACTCCGGGAAGGCGAGGCGCAGGTTCCGCAGCGCCGTGCGGTGCGCGCTCGTCAGCGGGCCGACCGCCCGGCCGAGCCACGCGCCCAGGTTCGAGGCCGCGTCGATCGGCAGCGCGCGCATCAGCGCCGAGACGGCGTCGTAGCCGACCGTCTCGAGCCGCCACTGCAGATCCTGCCAACCGCCCGCCATGAGGGCGCGTACCTACGTCGCAGGCCGCGCCGCCGCAATGCGGCATGCCGCTTGCCGCTTTCCCGCGCACACGTGTCGAAACGGCACGACCACTAGCGGCCAGGGGTGGCGCAATGAGCGACGAGATCGACTTCCATCTGGGCAAACGCATGCGCCGGCGGCGGCGCCTGCTCGGACTGACCCAGCAACAGCTGGCCGACGCCTGCGGCGTTCGCTTCCAGCAGATCCAGAAATACGAGTGCGGCGCCAACCGCGTCTCCGCGGCGAGGCTCTGGCGGATCGCCAGCGCGCTCGAGGTGACGATGAACTACTTCTTCGAAGGGCTGAACGGCGACGCCACGGGGACGGTCGCGGCCCGCGACGAGAGCCTCGACCTGATGCGCACCTACCACGCGCTGGGCGAGCGCCCGCGGCGCCGGCTGCTGGACCTCGCCCGCGACCTCAAGCGCGACGACGCGGCCTAACGCCGCTTCCGACGCGCGGCGCGGCTCGCTATCTGGGGGGCATGTCGCCTCCCCGCTGGCTCGCCGAGCTCGACGCCTTCCTGCTGGATCTGAACCGCGCCAGCGCGGCGGTGATCCTGCCGCTCTTCCGCGGCGAGCACGGGATCGAGAACAAGTCGGCGAAGGGCCGCGCCTACGACCCCGTCACGCTCGCCGACAAGGGCGCAGAGGCGGAGATCCGCCGGCTGATCGCCGAGCGCTACCCCGAGCACGGCGTGATCGGCGAGGAGATGGGTGAGGACCGCCCGGACGCCGAGTTCGTCTGGGTGCTCGACCCGGTCGACGGCACCCGCGCCTTCGTCGCCGGCTTGCCGGTCTGGACCACGCTGATCGGCCTGCGCTTCGAAGGGCAGCCCGTGCTGGGCTCGATCGGCCAGCCGAATCTCGGGGAAATCTTCATCGGCCACGCCGGCGGCTCGCGGCTCGTCACCCCGGCCGGCGAGCGGCCGCTGAAGGTGCGCAAAGGCGTCACCCTGGGCGAAGCGATCATCGCCACCACCGACGCGGAGGGCTGCTTCAACGGCGCCGAGCTCGCCGCCTGGCGGCAGGTACGCGCCGCCGCGCGCCTCGCCCGGATGGGCTGCGACGCCTACGCCTACGCCATGGTCGCCGCCGGCACGCTCGACCTCGTGCTCGAGGCGGGGCTCAAGAGCTGGGACGTCGAGGCCGCGGTGCCGGTTCTGGCCGGCGCGGGCGGCCTGGTCACCGACTGGCGCGGCGAGCCGATCGGCCGCGAGGGCGGCCAGATGGCCATCGCCGGCGACCGCGCCGTCCTCGACGAGGCCCTGGTGGCGCTGAAGCGGGCGGCGCAGTAGCCCCCATCGTCGCGCATCGCACGGCTTGCGCCGCGCTCGCCTGCGACACTTCCCCCGCAAGCGGGGGAAGAGCGATTTGCTCCTCCCCTCGCGAAGTGAGGGGAGGTGTCGCAAGCCAGGGGTCCCCGGACGCCAGTCCGGGGAAATGCGCGACGGAGGGGAGAAGTCGGAGGCTAGCCGACGGCCTCACTGCGCCACCGCCGCCGCCAGCGCGTCGAATTCATCCCAGAACACCGCGCGCACGTCGTCGGTCTCCTGCAGGATCTCGTGGAACGCGCCGGGGACCTCGACGTAGCGGCCCTGCGGGAACCGGCCGGTGACGAGGCGCGTGCCGCGGTTGTCGACCAGCTGGTCGTCGCCGGCCGCCACCACCGTCACCGGGATCGTCACCCGCGGAACGCCGGACCCGTTGTGCAGCTCGGCGATGGCCTTGAAGGCGAAGTCGAGCCAGCCCCAGGTCGGCGGGCCGAGCGCAATTTCCGGGTGGGCCAGCACCTGGCTGACGTTGCGTCCGTAGCGGCGGGGATCGTGCGTCAGGTAATTCTCCTCGAACGACGAGGGCGGGCCGATCGGTCCGGTCATCACGCCCGCGCCGCCGACGCCCTTCATGAAGCTCGAGATCAGCTTGCCCAGCGTCGGGTTCACCGGCCGCGCCCAGATCTGGAACATCGGCGCGGAGAGCGCGGCGGCGGAGAAGCGCCGCTCGCCCCCCGCCAGCACCAGCGCGGTCAGGCACCCGCCCATCGAATGGCCGACCGCAAGCCACGGCTTCGGCAGGCGCGCCTCGTAAGCTCCCAGCATCGCGGCGAAATCGGCGACGAAGTCGTCGTGATGCTTGGCGTGGCCGCGCACCGGGTCGCGCAGCAGGCGCTGCGAGAGCCCCTGCCCGCGCCAGTCGTGCGCCAGCACTGCGAAGCCGCGCGCCGTCAGCTCGCCGATCACCTCGAAGTACTTCTCGATCGGCTCGGTGCGCCCGCCGCTCAGCACCACCGAGCCGCGCGGCGCGCCCTTGGCCGGGATCAGCGCCGCGCGCAGCTTCGCCCCGTCGGCGCCGGCGAACCAGGCCGCTTCCGCCCCTTCCGGGATGGGCGCGTCGTCGGTGGCGAGGAGCGGCGCGGGCTCGTCCAAGGCCGCTAGCGCAGCTTGGCGAACAGCGCCTGCATCTTGCCCTGCAGCCCCATCGCGACGCCCATGTCGGAGAGGCGCAGCGCGCCGGTCATCACCGCGGACATCGCGTCGAGCTTGCCCTCGCCCATCGCGATCAGGTCCTTCATGGCGATCGTGAGCGTGAGGTCGGCCTTCTTGTCCTCGTTGGTCACCGAGCCGCCGTCGATGAACACGAAGCCGTCGCCCTTGAGATCGAACTTCAGCGTCTTGCCGAGGCCGGAATCCGCTCCGACCGCCGTCTTCATCCGCTCGGTGAGTTCCTCGAGCTGCGTCGCCATCCAACTTCCTCTTCGCTGATCCGCGCCCAGCGCGGCGAGGCGTTTTTGGCCGGGCCGTCGCCAAATGTAAACACTGTTCAGTCCCGCGCGCCGCTCGACGCGCCCGCCTCCTTGGCTCTAAGGGTCGCGCAAAACGCCGACGAGCAAAAGAGACCAGCTACAGATCTGGGAGGATCAAGCCATGCGCCTTTCCGCGCCCCGCATCGCGCCGCTGACCGACGCCGAGATGACAGATGACCAGCGCGAGGCGCTGGCGCCGATGATCCAGGGCGGACGCCCCGCGCTCAACATCTTCCGCACCCTGGCCCGCGCCCCGAAGGCGCTGGCCAGGTTCAACGAGTGGGGCAGCTACGTGCTCTCGCGCCGCAACAGCCTGCCGGCCCGCGAGCGGGAGATCGTGATCCTGCGCGTCGGCTTCCTCTGCAAGTCGGGCTACGAGTTCACCCAGCACACCCGGATCGGGCTCAACGAAGGCCTGAGCGCGGACGAGATCGCCCGCATCAAGCAAGGCGCGGGCGCCGGCTGGTCGCCCGCCGAAGCCGCCCTGATCCGCGCCGCCGACGAGCTGGTGCAGGACCACTTCGTCTCCGACGCCACCTGGGCGGAACTCTCCAAACACTTCGACGAGAAGCAGCGCATGGACGTCGTCTTCACCGCCGGCCAGTACACCCAGGTCTCGATGTTCCTGAACACGTTCGGGGTGCAGCTGGAGCCCGGCGCGACGCTCGACCCGGACTTGCGGGCGTAGAGCGGGGTGGACGCGGCGCGGCGGGGCCGCCGAATCAGACCCGCCGCCGGCGATAAGGGAAAGCCACTCCCAGGTCGGCACTGAATAGACCAACCTTGGCTCGAAGCTGACCTTCAGATGGTCTGCTTTTCGGCCTCGGCCGAAGGACGAGGTAGGGAGTTGGCGGACGTTCTGCATCTGGTAACGCGGCCGACTGCGCCGCCATCGCAACTGGCGTGTTGCGGACACCCCCGGGGCTCGAAGCCGGCCTTCAGCCTAGCCGAGCAGCCTCAGCTTTGCAGTCGTATGGGAGCCCCGGCTCGGCGCAGAAGTCCGGCCAGGCGCCCGTGGCGCGCCAGTAGTTCACGAGCCCCAGTCTGGCGGCGAGCTGCATGAAACGCGGGTCGCGCCGCAGAGGCGCTGTCGGCGCGACGAAGAGGACCGGCGGACCAGTCCCGTTGTTGAACTCGACCTGGAAGGGGAAGGCGTTCGCGACCGCGAACGCGCCATCGAGGTCGCCAAACCGCGCCAGCAGCATGACCGCCCCGGAGGGCGAGAACTGACCGGCAAGCGCCGCCGGCTTCACCGCCGCGGCCGCCGCGGCGCGCTGCGCGGGCTGGTTGGACTTCAGGGCCGTGAGCGCCGACCGCCAGAGCTGGATGCTGCGCGGATCGAGGTCGAACGGTCGGGTCCGGGGGTCGGACAGGAGGGCGATCGCCGCGTCGGGATCGCCATACACCGCCGCCGTCCAGAACCTGCCGGCGACGGTCGCCCAGACGCCAGGCCAGATCCGCTGCATGCGATCGAGGACCTGCTCGGCCTCGCTCACTTGGCCGGTGGCGGCAAGGGCGTAGGCCATGGACCGCGCCGGACCAGGCCAGAACGTATCCATGGCGACGGCGCGCTGCGCCATCTCTGCGCCTAGCCGGAGCCGGCCTTGGGCGGCGGCGGCGTCGCTCAGAAAGTAAGGGTAGGTGGGATCTGTCGGATCGACGGCCTGGCCCCTCAGCAGCGGGGCCTCGTAGTTCCGCCAATAGTCGGCGTCGGGCGGCGTGATCAGCGCCAGCGCGATAAATGCATCGTAGCCCTTGGGGTCGAGCCGGATCGCCGTCTCGGCCTCGCGCCTGGCCTCGGCGCGCTGGTCCGCGGCGCGTGGAGCGCCGGGCACGACCGCCTGGAAGGCGTCGTCATTGGCGAGGTAGGCGTGTCCGCCCGCGAACCGCGGCGCCCGCGCGATCACGCGCCGGAAGTACGGCTCGGCGGCTGCAAAGCCGACGTCCTCGAATCGCACCAGCTCGTCGCCGGTCACGAAGTCGGAGAGCGTCGCTGGATCGCTGACCCCAGCAGCCCGCGCGCCCAGCGCCTGTGTCGTCGTCCGCGCCGCCCGCGCCGCGACCTCGGCCTGCAGCGCCTCGGCCTCGGACGTCGGCCGGCTGAACTCGTCCGACCAGATGGTCGCCTGCTGGCCCGCATCGTCCATGTGCAGCCGCACGATGATCGACCCGTTGGTTTGCTGCACCGATCCGTCGAGGACGAGCCCGACGCCGAGCCGCTTGATGGCCGCCTCCGCGTTCGGGCCGCGAAGGGCGGCGCTCTCCGTGCGCGATACAGTCACGACATGGTCATTCGACAGCGCGCCCAGCACCTCGTCCATCAGGCCGTCGGCGAAGGCGGCGGCGTCCTGCGTCCCTCCGGCGGTGTCGAACGGCAGCACGGCGACCCGGGCGGGAAGCGGGGCCGCCGAGGGCCGGGTCATGAACCACCCCGCGCCGACGACCGCAAGCAGACCCAGGACGACGGTCGCCACCCAGAGCCACCGACCTGCGCGCCGTTTCGGGGACGCAGGGTGCGCCGGACTGACGGCCGACGCGGACGGCGCTGGGCCGGCGAGCGCGGCGACGCCCTGGACCACCCGCGTCCAGTCCGGGTCTTCCGAGCCGCCGCGCCACCGCGACAGGTCCGCGCTATGGATCTGGTTGAACGGCAGTGGCGGCAACGAGCCATCCAGCGAGGCCTGCACCAGCTTGCGCCGCTCCCGCCCAAGGTCGGCCTCAGCCCTGACCCATTCGTGTTGCGCGGCTTCCGCGGTCCACAGCACAAGGACCACCTTCGCCGCCTCCAGCTGCTCGCGGATCACTTCGGTGTAGGCCCGATGGGTCGGCAGGTCGGCGTCCAGCCAGACCGTGTAGCCGCCGGCCTTGAGCCGGTCGGCCACCTGTCGCGCTCTAGGTTCCGAGCTCCGCTCGTAGGAGATGAAGACATCCGTCACGGCGAAGATTGAGCCACACGTCGCGCCGCCAGACCAGCCTGGGCCGATCATGGCTGCCGGCAGCGGGCTCCGAAATGGCCGCTAGGGTCGAGAAACGCCGGCGCGAGGTCCGCTTCCCGGGAGTGCGCTGAGGTCCGCTTCTGGCGCAAACCGGCGCCGCACGGTACTTCGTCGCGGTTCGCGAACCCCGCCCCTTGCTCTAGCCGATGTAGGTCCCGCCGTTGGCGTGGATCACCTGGCCCTGGACGAAAGCGGCGCCCGGTCCCAGCAGGAACTCGACCACGGCGGCGTAGTCGTCGTCGTTGCTCATTCGGCCGGAGGGGTTGGAGCGCGCCGCCCGCTCGTAGAGCTGCTCGGCCGCGTCCTGGCTTCCGAGCATGTTCGCCACCGAGCTGGTCTTGACCAGTCCAGGCGCGACGGCGTTCACCCGCACCCCGTGCGGCGCGAGCTCGGGCACCAGGTAGCGCACCAGGCTCTCGGCCAGCGCCTTTCCAACGCCAAGCGCGGCGTAGCCCGTCTGAGGTTGTCGCGCCCCGGCGCTTGAGATGAAGACGATGCTGGAGCCACGCTGCAGCAACGGAAGCGCCGGCTGCACAAGGTAGAGCAACGACAGCCCATTGGTGCGGATGGCGCTCGTGAAGCGGACCAGGTCTGCGCGGAGCAGCGAGGTCGGATAGATCGTCGCCGCGCAGTGGACGATGTGTAGCGGCGCCGCGCCCAACCTTCGCACCTCGGCCATGAGATCCGCCGCGGACGCGATGTCGCCGACGTCGGAGCGAAACGCGTGCACGTTCGCGCCCTTTGCCGCGATGCGCGCCTTGGCCGCCTCCGCCGCCGTCGCATCGCTACGATAGGCGAGAGCTAGGGTTTCGCCGGACCTAGCCAGTCGCTCCGCGATCGCCAGACCGATCCCCTTGGTCCCGCCCGTGATCAGAATGGTCATGCGTCGTCCGCCGCGGCTTCGCCTTCTGCACGTATAGCCTAACGCGCCCGGCGTCCGCTTCCTGGAAGCGAGCCGATGGCCGCTTACGGCGCGACGCCGACGCGGCGGTCGACTCGCGCCTGATCTGCGCCAACTGCCTGCAGACGTCGCGTGCTCCGCGGCCCGGCCAAGAGCCATTGCGATGGCGCTTTGGTTTTGAATGGCGCCCCCTCGCGGTGGCCGAGCTGCTAAGCTGGCTTTGGCCAGGACGAGCGGAGAATCCGATGGGCGTGCTTAACGACCCGAAACTTGAAGCATTGCTCGCCGACATGCACGCCGCCAGCAAGGCGCAGGAAGAGGGCATAGAGCGATACTTCTGGCACGAGCGCACCGGCCCGTGGACCGGCATGGAGCCGCGCGACCATGCCTTCATGTCGGACAAAATGGAGGCGCTCGACCAGGACAAGGCCGAGCTCTGCTATCTGCTCTGCCGGGCGATCGGCGCGCGCCGCATCGTTGAGTGCGGCACCTCGTTTGGCGTTTCGACGCTCTACCTGGCGGCGGCGGCGCGCGACAACGGCGGCGCCGGCGAGGTGTTTGCGGCCGAGCAAGAGCGCGGCAAGATCGAGCGTGCGCGGGCCAACTTCGCGGCGGCGGGCCTGGTGGACTTCATCGAGTTTCACGAGGGCGACATAGTCGGGGCCCTGCAGGGCTTCGCCGGGCCGATCGACTTCGTGCTATTCGACATCTGGGGGCACATGATGCCGCCGATTGTCGAGATCCTGGGCCCTCGCCTGCGCCCGGGCGCGGTGATCTGCGGCGACAACAATCTGTCGGAGCACTTCGACGCGGTAGCCTACCGGCAAATCAAGCTGTCGCTGGAGAAGGGTTTCTGGGTAGCGGTCAAAGACTAGCGCGTTCGCGCGTCCCTTACCGACGCCGATCGCAGCCTTGCTCAGCGGCGGCTGTAAGTCTGCTTTCGGGACGCCATCGACGTCAGCTTCTGGCGCGGTCCCGACGATCCGGCGTTGCCGGCGCTTGACCAAGCGCGGCTTCCCAAGAGGGGGCGTTTGACACGACCTCCTCGCAAATTGGAACATGCTCCAAGAACCCGAGGAACGCCGATGACCTATGCGCAGGGTCGCGTCATCAATGACGCTGACAGCCACATCATGGAGCTGCCCGACTTCCTTACGGCCTACGCCGACCCGGCCGTGCGTGACGTCATTCCGAAGCTTCCGGTGCCTACCGTCGGCGCGCTAGCGGTCCTGGATCCTGAGTCCGCCGCAGCTGGGCGGCATTCGTCCGCCAAGGTGGCGGAGCTGGTCGCGTTGGGAGACCGCCTGATCGCGGGACCGAAGGGGCATGCGGCTCTGGGCGCGTTCAATGCCGAAGAGCGGACCCTTGCCCTCGATCTGTTCGGCTTCCAAAGCCAACTCGTCTTCCCGAGTTTCTCGGCCGGTCCGGCCTTCGACACACGGCGACCCATCGAGGCGCGCTATGCCGCCGCGCACGTCCACAATCGCGCCATGGCCGACTTCTGCGCGAAGGACGGGCGGCTCTATGGCGTCGCCCTACTGCCGCTCGACGAGCCGGTGCTGGCCGCCGAGGAGCTCGAGCACATCGTCTCGCTGGGCCTGAGGGCCGCCTGGGTCCCGCACCGGGTTCCGGGCGATCGGTCGCCGGGCCACGACGACTTCGATCCGGTCTGGGCGGGGCTGGCCGCGGCGGGCATCCCGTTCCTGATCCACGTCGCCGGCGCGCCGATCCAGGTCGACCCCCGCTGGTTCAACACCGGCCGGCCCGTGCCGAAGGATTTCATGGGCGCCGGCGAGAGCGTGCGCGGCAATGACATGACGAGCCTGCATCACAGCGCCGAGACCTTTATCGGCATCCTGGTGCTGGCCGGCGTGCTGGAGCGCCATCCGACCCTGCGCGGCGGCGCGATCGAACTCGGCGCGGGATGGGTGCCGTCCATGCTCCGTCGCCTCGACTGGATCGCCGACATCTGGAAGCGATCGGAGCCTGAATTGGCCGCCATGAAGCGCCGTCCGTCGGAACAGATCGTGGCGCAGATGGCGTTCACGCCGATGCCGTTCGAGAACGTCGCCGAGCTGATCCGCCAGTCGGACGAGCGGCTCTACATGTTCTCGAGCGACTATCCGCACATCGAAGGCGGCCGCGCCCCGATCGCGCGGTTCGATGCGGGCCTTGCCGGCGTGAATGACAGCGTCAAGGAGGCCTTCTACGCCGGCAACTTCGCGCGGATCTTCGCGACCGGATGATGCGACGCGTTGAAGGTCCGGTTTCGGGCAGCACGCCGACGTCCGCAATTGGCGCTGAGCCGACCAGACAGAGCGGGCGTTCCGGCTATGGGGCGGGTCGCCGAGGTCGGCAGCGATTGGGAAGAACCTCGAAAAAGGTGGCGCCGTCAAGCGGATTCGTCACCGATAGTCTCGGCACCATGGGTGGCGGTCGCCAGCGGGTCAGGCCTCGCCCTGAGCCGGACCGATATGTCCTGCTGAGCGGTTGCGTCGCATTTCGCGCCCCTTGAACCGCTGAAAGCCCCACCTACCTCATCGTCCGAAGGCGCTGGATGTCCGGGCCTTCCGGGTCATGAGCGAGGCCAGTCCGGCTCGCCGCCGATCCGTACACATCGATGCAACCTTGCTTCCGAAGGAGGATGCTTATGCGTACCGTGGACTTCTCCCCGCTTTATCGTTCGTTCGTCGGCTTCGATCGCCTGGCCGACCTGCTGGATTCCGCCGCGTCGGAAAGCGCGACCGGCTATCCGCCCTACAACATCGAACGCACCGGCGATAACGAGTACCGGATCGAGATCGCCGTCGCCGGCTTCAAGCCGACCGAGCTCGACATCGAGGTCAAGGAAGGGCTGCTCACCGTCAAGGGCCACAAGGCGGCCAACGACGCCGAGCGCCGTTTCGTCCATCGCGGTCTCGCCGAGCGCAACTTCGAGCGTCGCTTCCAGCTGGCCGAGTACGTGGTGGTCAGCGACGCCCAGCTGGCCGACGGCCTGCTGTCGATCTCGCTGAAGCGCGAGCTGCCGGAGGCCCTGAAGCCCCGCCGCATCGCGATCAACGCCGACGGCGCCTCGACCCTGATCGAGGGCCAGAAGGCCGCGTAAGCGGTCTCGACACCCCGCACTGAAGACGGCGGCGTCCGAGAAGGGCGCCGCTTTTTTCCTGCCCCCCTTCACCGGTCGGCCCCGCCGCCGGCGCCATCTCTTCAACGCAGAGACGCAGAGGAGGCGCGGAGTCGCAGAGGGACACCTTTCTTGGCCCAGCCCCGCGTCTTGGCGCAGCCCCGCGCCTCTGCGCCTCCTCTGCGCCTCTGCGTTGAAACATCTTCCTGCCTGGGTCCCGGCCTTCGCCGGGATGAGCGGAGCCTGGATGCTGGTCAGCCGAAGCCTTCGACGATGACCGAGCGGCCCTCGGTGACGGCCAGGCGATCGCCAACCACCGCCTGATAGGCGGGGCTGTCGTACCAGGCCTTGGCGGCGGCCGCGTCCGGGAACTCGATGATCACGACGCCGTCGGGCGCCTCGCCCTCGATCGGCGTCAGCGCGCCGTTGCCGACGATCACCCGCGCCCCGGGGATGGACGCGATCGTCGGCATCGCCTTCTGGGCGTAGGCCGCATAGCGCGCCGCATCGTGCATCTTGTCCCGGAAGGCGATGAAATAGGCCGTCATCCTCGGATCCTCCTTGCTTTCCCTCGACGCTAGCGCCCCCGTCCGCACGGCGATAGGCGTCCCGCCCATCGCCTCGGCCGAACAAAGGGTCTTGCGGCGCGGGGCCGGGTGATCTCCGTTGGCGGCGAGGAGGCGCGCCCGATGGACCAGCCGACGAACCCCAAGCCCGCCGCGCTGGCCGGCGTGCGCATCTGCGATTTCTGCGGGCAGCTGGCCGGCGCGGGGGCGACCAAGTGGCTGGCCGCGTTCGGCGCCGAGGTGATCCGCATCGAGGACCCTGTGCGGCAGGGGCGCTGGGACATCCTGCGCGGCGTCGGACCCTATGTCGACGAGCGGCGCGGGATCGAGTTCGGCGGCGGCTTCAACAACCACAACGTCGAGAAGCTGGGGATCACGCTCAACCTGCGCACCGAGCGCGGCAAGGAGCTGCTGACCGAGCTGATCCGCCAGTCCGACTGCGTGACCGAGAACTTCGCGGCCGGCGTGCTGGAGCGGCTCGGGTTCGGCTACGCGCGGCTGAAAGAGATCCGGCCCGACATCATTTACGTCTCCAACTGCGGCTTCGGCCAGGTCGGCCCCTACGCCGCGTTCAAGACCTGGGGACCGATCGTGCAGGCCGTGTCGGGCCTCACGTTCGCGTCCGGCCTGCCCGACCAGCCGCCCGCCGGCTGGGGCTACTCCTACATGGACCACACCGGCGGCTACTACATGGCGATGGCGATCCTGCTCGCCCTGATCCACCGCAAGCGCACCGGCGAGGGCCAGTGGGTCGATCTCGCCTGCACGGAGGCGGCGCTGACGCTGCACGGGCCGGCCCTGCTCGACTGGACCGTCAACGGCCGCCCCGCCCGCCGCGAGGGCCAGCCCCACTCGAACCGCAATCAGTGGCCGGCGATGGCGCCGCACGGGATCTATCCCTGCGCGGGCGACGACGAGTGGGTCGCGATCGCCTGCCGCGACGACGACGACTGGCGCCGGCTGGCGCCCGTGATCGCCGCGCCGTGGACGGACGATCCGGCCTGGGCGACGCTGGACGCGCGCCTCGCCGGCCAGGACGCGCTCGACGAGCGCGTGTCCGCCTGGACCAGGGGCCGGGACAAGTTCGCGGTCCAGAAGCATCTGCGCGAAGCCGGCGTTCCCTGCTCGGCCGTGCAGAAGCCGGGCGAGCGGATCGACCACGATCCGGACACCGAGGGGCTCTGGCCGACGGTGACGCACTCGGCGATGGGCGAGGTGCGCGTCGACGGCACGCCCGCCCGGTTCTCCGCGACGCCCTGGCGCATGACCCGCGGCGCGCCGTGCCTGGGCGAGCACAACGAGGACGTCTTCGGCCGTCTGCTCGGCCTCTCGCCCGGCGACGTGGCCGCTCTTCGCGAGGAGGGCGTGATATGAGCGCGCTCGCAGGGTTCCGGGTGATCGAGCTGGCGAACGAGCGCATCGCCTTCGCCGGCAAGCTGCTCGCCGACATGGGCGCCGACGTGATCCTGGTCGAGCCGCCCGGCGGCGATCCGGCGCGGGCCTATCCGCCGTTCCTGGACGACGTTCCCGGCCCCGAGCGGAGCCTCTGGTGGTGGCACTACCACACCAGCAAGCGCGGCGTGGTGCTGGACCTCGACCGGGCCGAGGACCGTGCGCGGTTCGCGGCGCTGGCCGCGAGCGCTGACGTCCTGCTGGAGTCCGAGCCGGCGGGGCGTCTCGCGCGCCTCGGGCTCGACCACGATGACCTGAGGAAGCTCCGCCCCGAGCTCGTGTTCGTCTCGATGACGCCGTTCGGCCGCGGCAGCGCCAACGCCCAGACACCGGTCACGGATCTCACGATCCTCGCCGGCGCGGGTCCCGCCTGGAGCTGCGGCTACGACGACCATTCGCTGCCGCCGGTGCGCGGCGGCGGCAACCAGGGCTACCACACCGCCTGCCACTTCGCGGCGATGTCGGCGCTGACGGCGCTGTTCTGGCGGCTGTCGTCCGGCGAAGGGCAGTTCATCGACGTCAGCATGCACGCGGCCTCGAACGTGACGACCGAGGCGGCGTCCTACAGCTGGCTCGTCGCCCAGCAGACCGTCCAGCGCCAGACCGGCCGCCACGCGGCGATCGTGCAGACGCAGGAGACCCAGATGCTCTGCCAGGACGGCCGCTGGGTGAACACTGGCGTGCCGCCGCGCTCGCCGGCCGACTACGCCGCCCTGCTCGCCTGGCTGCGCGAGCTGAAGCTCGACGCCGACTTCCCCGAGCTGGTCTTCCTGGAGATGGGCGCGGCGCTCGAGAAGCCGATCACCTACGACCGGATCGGCGTCGATCCCGAGGCCACCGCGATCTTCGCCGCTGGCCGCGAGGCGCTGGCGCTGATCGCCGCCAACGTCAGCGCGCACGACTTCTTCATCCGCTGCCAGCGCCGCGGCGTCGCCGTCGGCGCGATCTATTCGCCCGAGGAAGCATTCGAGGACGAGCACTTCCGTGCCCGCGGCTTCCAGACCCGGGTGACGCACGACGACCTGCGGCGCTCGTTCCGCTACCCCGGCGCGCCGTACAAGATGTCCGCCACGCCCTGGGCCATCTCCCGCCGCGCGCCCAAGCTCGGGGAACACGACCAGGAGGTGTTCGGTGAGTGACGTGACGTCCATCACCCAGCGGCCGCTGCGCCTCATCGAGGCGGCGGGGGCGCCGCGAGAACGCGGGCGCGCCATCGGCCGGGCGCTGCGCGGCGAGATCGCGGCCCACATCCGGGACTGGCGCGCCTCGATGATCGTTCCCGGCGGGGGCGACCCGACGGCCTACGTCGCCGATCTGCTGGCCGAGACCGACTTCGAGCGCGCGATCCGCCGGTGGGCGCCGGGTCTGCTCGAGGAAGTCGAGGGGATGGCCGAAGGCGCCGGGCTGCCGGCCGACGAGGTCTTCGCGCTGCAGCTGCTCGACGAGGAGTGGGCCTATCGGGCGCGGCGCGCGGCGGGGCGAGCGCCCTCGAAGTGCAGCAGCCTCGCCATCGCGGCGCCCGACGGTCCGACCTGGATCGGCCAGAACATGGACCTCGGCGACTACACCGACGGCCATCAGGCGATGCTGCGGATCGGCGCCGACGGCGAGCGGCCCGCCGCGCTCGTCTTCACCACGGCCGGCATGATCGGGCTGATGGGGGTGAACGCCGCCGGCGTCGGCGTCTGCGTCAACGCGCTGCCGCAGCTGCCGAGCGCGCCGCAGGGCGTGCCGGTGGCCTTCGTGCTGCGCCGCCTGCTCGAGACGCGCTCGCTGGGCGAAGCGGCCGAACTGGTCGTGGCGCTGCCCCACGCCACCAACCAGCACTACCTGATCGCCTCGCCGGACGGCGTCCGTTCATTCGAGGCGAGCGCAGCGGGCGTGGTCGAGTACCGGGCGCCCGACCCGCGCCGCGTGTTCCACACCAACCATCCGCTGGCCGCGCCGGTGAAACCTGAGGCGCCCGGCGCCTGGGAGAACTCCGAGGTCCGGCTCGCGTCGCTGACGTCGCGGCTCGCCGCGGGGGCGGCGGGGCTCGGCGAGATCCAAGGCGCGCTCTGCGCCCGGGACGACCCCCGGCACCCGGTCTGCCGCTCCGGCGCGGGCCTCTACGGGTTCACCACCGGATCGATGATCTCGGCGCTCGAGCCCGGCCGGGTCGCGTCCTGGGCGAGCGCCGGCCCGCCCGACGCGCGCGGCTATCACGCCTTCGAACTGAGCGGCGCTGGCGGCTAGCCCTTGTCGGGCAGGCCGACAGCCGAGGCCGTGTTGGCGTCCTTGAGCGAGGCGCCCTTCAGCGCCGCTCCGGTGAAGTCGGCGCCACGCAGGTCGGCGCCGTCGAGAACCGCGCCCGTGAAGTCGGCGCCCTGCGCCTGGACGTAGCGCAGGCTGGCGCCGGCGAGCATCGCGGGGGAGCACCGGTCGGGACCCAGCGGCAGCGCGGCCATGATCGCCGAGCGCAGGTCAGCCTTGGTGAGGTTGGCGCCGCCGAGCCGCGCGCCGCGCAGGTCGGCGGCCTTCAGGAACGCGCCCCTGAGGTCCGCCCGCTCGAGATTGGCGCCCTGCAGCTCGATGCCGGTGAGGTCGAGGCCGACCAGGCAGGCGCCGCGCAGGTCGGCCGCCGTGAGCCGCGCGCCGCGCAGCCTCGCGGCGAGCGGGCGCAGGTCCTGGCCCTCGAGCCGCGCCGGCGCGCCTTCCTTGCCGCCGCTGCGCCGCCAGAGCTCGTGGGCGTCGACCATCGCCGTCAGCTGCGGCGCCTTGGCCATCGCCGCTTCGCTGGGCGCGGTCAGCGCGCCGGCGAGCTTGGCGCCGAGGGTGCGGGCGCGGCTGACATCGACGCCGGTCAGCACCGCGCCTTCGAAGTTGGCGTTCTCCAGGTTGGCGCCGGCCACCTCCGCGCCCTCCAGGATCGCGCCGCCGAGGTTGGCGTCCTTGAGGTTGGCGCCGGCGAGCTTGGCGCCGCGCAGCGAGCAGTCGGTGAAGTCGGCCGCGAAACCCGACGCCCCGTCCAGCCGCGAGCCGTCGAGCGTCGCGCCTTTGAGGATCGCGTTGTCGATCACGCCGGCGCGGGCCTCGTGCCGCACCGAGGCGAGGCCGGTCTTGCGGTCCGGCAGCGTGACCTGGCCCTCGCGGAAATCGGCGTTGGTGAGGTCGGCGTTGGTCATGTTGGCGCCGCGCAGACACGCGCCGCGCAGGTCGGCGCGGATCAGCGAGGCGCCTCTGAGGTCGGCCTTGCGCAGGTCGGAGCCGAACAGGTTGGCCCGGTCGAGGACGGTCCCGGCCATCCGCGCGCCGTCGAACACCGAAGCCGAGAGGTCGGCGTCGCTGAGGTTGCGGCGGGAAAAGTCGAGACCGGAGAACTCGACGAACCGCAGCGCCGCGCGCTTGCCGCCGGGCCGGCCGGAGACATAGCGCTCATGAGCCTCGATGATCATGTCGAGCTCGGACTGCGCGAGCCGCCGGCGTCCCGCGGGCTGGGTGGTGGCGAGCATGCTCATCTAGAGGATATCCAGGCCGCGCACGCCGTCGCGGATCGCATCGGTGACGTCGACCCCTTTCAGCACCGCGCCAGTGAAGTTGGCGCGGGTGAGGTCGGCGTGGGCGAGCACCGCCTGGCGAAGGTCGGCGCGGGTGAGGTCGGCGCTCTTCAGCGCGGCGCCGGTCAGGTCGGCTGGCAGGAACCGCTGGGCGGAGATCAGCAGCGGCCCGAGCTGGGCGTCGCGCAGGTCGGCGCCGGAGAGCTTCGCGCCCTTGAGCCGCGCGCCCCGCAGGTCCGCGCGGCGCAGATTGCAGGTCCTGAGGTCGCAGCCCTCGAGGTGCGCGCCCTGCAACTGGATGCCGCTCATGTCGAGACCGTAGAACACCGCGCCTTTCGCCGAGAGGGCGGTGAGGTTCAGGCCCGGGATCGACTTCAGATTCCGCAGGTCGGCGCCGTCGAAGGTGGAGGGCTTGCCCTGACGCCCGGCGCTCTCGCACCAGAGCGCGTGGTCGCGCAGCATCTGGTCGAACGGGATCTCGGAGATGTCCTTGCCGGCCGGCGCGTCGGTCAGCACGCCGGTCATGTTGGCGTTCTGGACGTTCCACGACCAGGTCTTGGCCCCGACCAGCACGGCGTCCTGCAGGTCGGCGCCGGCGAGATCGGCGCCCGAGAGGTCGGCGCCCGCGAGGTTCGCACCCGACATCTTGGCCTGCTTCAGGTTGGCGCGGACGAGCTTGGCGTCCTTCATGATCGCGTCGGTGAAGTCGGCCTTGAGCGCGATGACGCCCGAGAGGCGCGAGCGCTCGAGGTTGGCGCCCACGAGCACCGCGCCTTGCGCGCTGGCGGCGCGGTCGACCGGCTCGAGGATGCGCAGGCCGAGGTCGCGGTCGGCCGCGGCGATGGTGCCTTCGCGCAGGTCGGCCTCGAAGAGGTCGGCGCCGGTGAGGTCCGCGCCGCGCAGGCAGGCGCCGCGCAGGTCGGCGCGCCGCAGCGAGGCCTCGCGCAGGTTGGCGTTCTGGACGTCGGCGCCGAACAGGTTGGCGTTGTCGAGCCGCGCCCCGGAGAGGTTGCAGTCGGCCAGGATCGCGCCGGTGAAGTCGGCGTCGCAGAGGTTGCGGCCCGAGAGGTCGAGGCCGGAGAGGTCCTTCCAGGTGAACACCGCGCGCGCGCCGCCCATCCGCGACGACCACAGCCGGTCGTGGCGAACGCAGATCGCGTCCGCCTCCGCCTGGCTGAGCCGGCGGTGCTGGATAACCTGGGCGGCGGGCTCGGCCATCGAGAGGTCAGGCTCGCGGGTGCGGAATCATGTCCCGTTAAGCATAGGCGCCGCTCGCTTAATGACCTGTTCACAGGAAGCTTGGCCGTAGCCACCGCCACAGCCGCGGGGGAGAGCGAAGGAGGGAGCTAGGGGTAGAGTTCCGCCGCCTCGTCGGCGAGGAAGCCGGCCTCGACGGCGATCCCCGCCTCGCGCAGCCGCGCCGGCCCGCCTCCGGCCGAGAGGTGGTGCGGGTGCTCGCAGGCGTAAACCACCCGCCGCACGCGGGCGCCGACGAGCCGCTCGGAGCAGGACGGCGTCCCGTTCGAGCGCTCGGCGCAGGGCTCCAGCGTGACGAACGCGTCCGCCCCCTCGGCCGCCGCGCCGGCGGCCGCCAGCGCCTGCTCCTCGGCGTGCGGGCGCCCGCCCTCGGCGGTGGCCGCCTCGGCGATCACCCGCCCCGCCTTGACGATCACGCAGCCGACCGCGGGGTTCTCGGCGGTGCGGCCGAGCCGCGCGCGGGCGAGCGCGATCGCCCGGCGCATGTGAATCTCGTCGTCCGCCCGGCTCACGCCGCCGCCGGGAGCACCTGCGCGCGCGCATCGTCGAGATATCGTGCGCGGGCAGGTCTCAGCGTCGGATCGAGCTCGATCAGGAGCGGATTGCCGGTCGGAATCTCCACGCCCGGGATCGCCTGGTCGGAGACGTCGAACAGCAGCTTGACGATGGCGCGCAGCGAGTTGCCGTGCGCGGCGATCAGCAACCGCTCGCCCGCTCTCAGCGCCGGGACGATGCGCTCGTCCCAGTAGGGCTGGACGCGCTCCAGGGTCGACTTCAGCGTCTCGGTGGCCGGCACCGGCACGCCGGCGTAGCGGCGGTCGCGTGCAAGGTCGTAGGGCGAGCCCGGCGGCAGCGGCGGCGGCGGGATGTCGTAGGAGCGGCGCCAGGCGTGCACCTGCTCGGCGCCGTGCCTGGCCGCAGTCTCGGCCTTGTTGAGGCCCGTGAGGCCGCCGTAGTGGCGCTCGTTCAGCCGCCAGTGCTTGTCCATCGGGATCCAGAGTTGGCCCGCCTCGGCGAGCGCCAGGTCCGCCGTCCGGATCGCCCGCGTCAGCACCGAGGCGAAGCAGCGATCGAGCTCCAGCCCCGCCGCCGCGATCAGCTGGCCGCTCTGCTTGGCCTCGGCCTCGCCCGCGGCCGAGAGGTCGACGTCGACCCAGCCCGTGAAGCGGTCCTCCAGGTTCCATTGGCTCTGGCCGTGGCGGAGGAGGACGAGCGTGGGCATCGGACGGGCGGACCTTGCGGAGACATTGCGGCCGGGGCGCCTGCTTGCACGGTGCTAGGGGCGGGCGCAAGCCGGCGCCCTTCCGGCGGCGGGGCGGGCGGGCTATAGGCCGCCCATGTCGGACGGCGTCGCCCTCCCCGCCCTCGCGCTGATCGCCGCGCTCGTCGTCGCGCTGGCGCTGGTCTGGCCGCAGGGCCAGGGCCGCCGCTCGCCAGGCCCGTTCGGCCACCCGCTCGCCCCGATGCCGATCGCTCTGCCGCCGATGCCGAAGGGCCCGCTCACGCTGCGAGGGCCCGAACCGCCCGCCAAGTCCGCCCGCCCCTAGAACCGAACGCTTAGCCGGAGCCCTCCCCCGCGTGCCTCACAAGCCCCGCGCCGACCTGACGCCGATGACGGCGGCCTACGAGACGACGCCGCTGGTCAAAGCGACCGGCTTTCGCGAGTATGACGCGCGCTGGCTCTATGGGCCCGACCTCAACCTCGTCGGCGTGCAGGCGCTGGGGCTGGGCTTGGGAACCTACCTCGCCGAGCGTGGCGAGCGGCGGGTGGTGGTCGGCCACGACTTCCGCAGCTACTCGCTCTCGATCAAGCAGGCGCTGATGCTGGGGCTCGTCAGCGCCGGCTGCGAGGTGCTCGACATAGGCCTCGCCGTCACGCCGATGGCCTACTTCGCGCAGTTCGACCTCGAGGCGCCGTGCGTGGCCATGGTGACCGCGAGCCACAACGAGAACGGCTGGACCGGGGTCAAGATGGGCGCCGAGCCGCCGCTGACCTTCGGCCCCGACGAGATCGGGCGGCTGAAGGAGATCGTGCTCGCGGGCGCGGGCCGCGCCGTGGCCGGCGGCTCGGTCACGGCCGTGGACGGCGTCGCCGAGCGCTACATCGCCGACGTCGCTCAGCGGTGCCAGCTGTCGCAGCCGATCCGGGTCGTCTGCGCCTGCGGCAACGGCACGGCCGGCGCCTTCGCCCCGGAGGCGCTCCGGCGCATGGGCGCCGACGTGGTCCCGGTCGAATGCGACCTCGACTGGTCCTTCCCCAACTACAATCCGAACCCGGAAGACCACGAGATGCTGCGCGAGATGGCGAAGGCGGTGCGCGACCACGGCGCCGACATTGCGCTGGGCTTCGACGGCGACGGCGACCGCTGCGGCGTCGTCGACGACACCGGCGAGGAGATCTTCGCCGACAAGATCGGCCTGATCCTGGCGCGCGACCTCGCCCCGCGGTTCCCCAACGCGAAGTTCGTCGTCGACGTGAAGTCGACCGGGCTCTTCACCACCGACCCGGTGCTGAAGGCGGCCGGCGCGTCGACCGTCTACTGGAAGACCGGCCACAGCTACATCAAGCGCAAGACCGCCGAGATCGGCGCTCTGGCCGGCTTCGAGAAGTCCGGGCACCTGTTCTTCAATCCACCGCTTGGCCGCGGCTACGACGACGGCCTGGTCGCCGCCGCCGCGATCCTCTCGATGCTCGACCGCCATCGCGGCCAGAAACTCAGTGATCTGAAGAAGGCGCTGCCGGTCGCCTACACGTCGCTGACGATGTCGCCGCACTGCGACGACGAGCGCAAGTACGAGGTCGTGGAGCGGATCGTCGCCGCCTACGAGGCCTTGTACAGCGCCGGGGGATCGATCCTAGGACGGAAGATCGTCGACGTGAACACGGTCAACGGCGCGCGGGTCTCGCTGGAGGACGGCTCGTGGCTGCTCGTGCGCGCCTCGTCCAACAAGCCGGAGCTGGTCGTCGTGGTCGAGAGCGTCCGCTCCGAGGACGACATGCGCGCGCTCTTCCGGCAGGAGGTGAAGCCGCGCCTGGCCAAGGAGCCCGAAGTCGGCGCCTACAACCAGGAGATCTGAGCCATGCGCGTGGCGATGATCGGGACGGGGTACGTTGGTCTGGTGTCGGGGGCGTGCTTCGCCGACTTTGGCCACGAGGTGACCTGCATCGACAAGGACGAGGCCAAGATCGAGCGGCTGCGGGCCGGCCAGATGCCGATCTTCGAGCCCGGGCTGGGCGTGCTGGTGGCGCGCAACGTCGAGGCCGGGCGGCTCTCGTTCGAGACCAGTGGCGAGGCCGCGGTCCGGGCCGCCGATGCGGTCTTCATCGCCGTCGGCACGCCCTCGCGGCGCGGCGACGGCTACGCCGACCTGACGTTCGTGTACGCCGCGGCCGAGGAGATCGCGCCCTGGCTCGAGGGTTTCACCGTGGTCGTCACCAAGTCGACCGTGCCGGTGGGGACGGGCGACGAGATCGAGGCGATCCTGAGGAGGGCCCGGCCCGACGCCCAGTTCGCCGTCGTCTCCAACCCGGAGTTCCTGCGCGAGGGCGCCGCGATCGAGGACTTCAAGCGCCCCGACCGCGTGGTCGTGGGACTGGACGACGAGCGCGCGCGGGCGGTGATGGCCGAGATCTACCGCCCGCTCAATCTCAACGAGACGCCGGTGCTCTACACCGACCGCCGCTCCTCGGAGCTGATCAAGTATGCCTCGAACGCGTTCCTGGCGATGAAGATCACCTTCATCAACGAGATGGCCGACCTCTGCGAGGCGGTGAAGGCCGACGTCCAGCAGGTGGCCCGGGGCGTCGGGCTCGACAAGCGGATCGGCGCCAAGTTCCTGCACGCCGGGCCCGGCTACGGCGGCTCGTGCTTTCCGAAGGACACGCTCGCCCTGGTGCGCACCGCCCACGACGCCAGAGCCCCGCTCGACCTCGTCGAGACCACGATCCGGGTCAACGAGGCGCGCAAGAAGGCGATGGCCGGCAAGGTGGCCGATGCGCTGCAGGGCGACCTCGCCGGCAAGCGGATCGGCGTCCTGGGCCTGACCTTCAAGCCCAACACCGACGACATGCGCGAGGCGCCCTCGCTGCAGATCATCCCCGCGCTGCAGGCGATGGGCGCGATCGTGCAGGCCTACGATCCCGAGGGCCACGAGGCGCGCCAGCTGCTGCGCGACGTCGACTTCAAGGCCGGCCCCTACGAGGCGGTCGAGGACGCCGACTGCGCCGTGATCCTGACCGAGTGGGACGAGTTCCGCGCCCTCGACCTCGACCGCGTGAAGCTGCTGATGCGCCGCCCGCTCGTCGTCGACCTGCGCAACGTCTACAAGCCCGAGGAGCTGCGGCCCAAGGGCTTCACCTACTTCAGCGTGGGGCGGGCCTGAGAACGTTCGTCATCCCGGAGAGCCGCAAAGCAGCGCATCCGGGACCTTGTCGAAAATAGGCGCGGCCCAAGACCCCTGCTCGGCGGCGCTCACGCGCCTTGGCCGGGATGAGAACTCAGCCGAACCAGACTTGCGACGCCCAGATCGTGGCCATCCAGACCGCGGCGCCCATGCCGACGACGAACACCATGCGCGCCACGCAGGTCGCGCCGTTCGTCCTCGCCTTGGGCACGGCTCGGCCCCAGGCAGTGGGGTCGTGCGCCATGTCGCCTCCCTAAAGGCTTACCTCTTTGCACCGCCGCGCCGGTCGAGCGGCGCAGTCAGAGGGGGAGGTTAAGGTCCGTTCAGCAAACCTGTCAAACCTGTAATCTTCGCAGGCGAGCGCGCGGATTTTCCACCTCCGCCGTGCTAAGCTTGGCCGTCTTCGGGGAGGCGCGGAATGCGGCGGTCGAGCTGGGCGGCGTCGATTCTCGCAGGCGTTGCGGCGCTTTCGGCCTGCCAGAGGGCGGCGGCGCCCGCGAACGTGGCGGCGGTCGCGAACACCCCGGCAGCCGCGTCGAACGCGGCGACGCGCGCCACGCCGCCGGCGGCGGCGGCGGCGACCGACGACGCCGCGGACGCCAAGGCGTTCGTCGAGGGCCTCTACAAGCACTACCAGGCCGGTGCGACCACCAGCACCTGGGCGCCATTCGACGACGACGCGCCCAAGGCGCTCGACCCCGAACTGGTGGCGCTGTTCAGGGCCTACGACAAGGCGATGGACGGCGAGGTCGGCGACATCGAGGACGATTGGATCTGCCAGTGCCAGGAGTGGGAGAAGATCAACGCCACCGTCACGGTCGACAGCGCCACGGCGACGACTGCGAAGGTGCGCAGCACGTTCCAGGACACCGCCGACCACGTCGGCCCCCGGCACGACACCTTCGACCTGGTGAAGACCCCGGCCGGCTGGCGTATCCACGACATGGGCGCTGACGGCGATCGAAGCCTTCGGGCGGTGCTGATCAAGGCGACCGCCCAGGCCAGGGCGCATCCTCAGCCGCCGGACGCCGATGCCAACGCGACGCCCTGACGGGCCGATCTAGCAGGAGACGCAACCATGCGAATGACCGGTTTGGCGACAGTCGTGGCGGTCGCCTTGGCGCTCGCAGGCTGTCAGAAGGGGCAAGCCCCGGCGGCGAACTCGGCGGCGCAAAGCGCAACCGCTCCGGCGACGGCGCAGAGCGCGGACGCCGCCGACGTCAAGTCCTTCCTGGCCGGCCTCTACGCGCATTACGCCACGCCAGCCACCGACACCGGCCCCAGCTGGGCGCCGTTGGAGGTCGGCGACAAAGGCAACGGCAAGGACGTGCTCGACCCCGAGCTGGTGACGCTCATGCAGGCCTACGACAAGTCGCAGAGCGGCGACGAGGTGGGCCCGATCGACGGCGACTGGATCTGCGACTGCCAGGATTGGGAGAAGATCACCGCCACGATCACGGTCGACGAGGCCACCGCGACCACCGCCAAGGCGCACAGCGACTTCACCGACACCGCCGAGCCGGGCAAGACCAAGCATGTCACGTTCGAACTGGCCAAGACGGCCGCCGGCTGGCGCATCCACGACATGGGCACCGCCGAGGACGCCAGCCTGCGCGCGGTGCTGACCAAGGCGATCGCCGACGCCAAGGCCCATCCGCACAAGACCAGCACGGACGAAGCGCCCTGACGCCGCGCCGCTTGGCGAGCTCCTGACAAGCGCCCGCCCGTTGCGTCATAGGGTCGACCGCGAGGAGGGCCTATGCGCGCAACGAAGGACCTGCCCGAGCACGCCAAGCGCGACCGCGTCACCGCCGCGGGCCAATGCGCCTGCGGCGCGGTGAGGATCGAGATCGACGTGCCGGCGCGCTGGGCCTGGCACGACCACGCCGCCGCCAGCCGCCTGGCGCAGGGCTGCGCCTACGCGACCTACGTCGGCAGCTACAAGAGCCGGTTCCGCTTCACCGCGGGCGATGAGCACGTGACACGCTGGGCCGACGAAGGGCGAGGGACCGTGCGCGGCTTCTGCGCCCGCTGTGGGACCCCGCTGACCTATGAGCGGACGCGGGCGCCGACGTTGGTCAACATTCCGCGCGCCCTCTTCAGTGAGCGCACCGGCCGTGAGACGCGCTACCACATGCACCTCGACGAGGCGGCCGACTGGACCTGGGCGGGCGAGCCGCTGGCGCCGCTGAAGGGCTATCCGGGCGTGATGTGGCAGCGGCCGAAACGGCGCAAACGGCGCGCGATCGAGGGCATGTTCTGAGCCCCGTCAGGCCCGCGGCGGCCTGACGTAGATCACCCTCGGCCCACCAGCGAACAGCGCGCCGAGCACGAGGCCGGCGAGCGCCGCCAGGGCGAGCGCGGCGTAGGGGCGCTGCTTGACGAACGGATCGACCGTGTCCGCCAGGCTCTGCGCCTGCACCCTGAGCGTCGCGTAGGCGTCCGCCGCCTGGTCGGCCGCGTCGGCGACCGCGACCCTCGCCTTCTTCGCCGTTTTCGCCAGCCGTTCCTTGGCCGAGCCGATCGCCTCCTCGGCCGCGCCCTCGAACTGCCGCGCCTCGCCGCGCAGCGCGAGACCGGGATCGCCGACCACCTCGCCGACGGCCGCCTCGGCCTTTCCGACCCCGTTCTTGACTTTGCCTTCGAGACTTTCGGAACTCATGGCCGCCTCCTCGCTGCTGGACGCCAAGAGAACCCGCTAGCTGAGCTATCGTTCCGGGACGACGTAACGGCGGCAGACTCGCCGAACCGAGGACCCGACGGCGCCGATCGCTACGCGGCCGCCTGCCTCACCGCGCCGGCGATTTCGCGGACGAGCTGGCCGACCAGCTTCTCGTCGTCGCCCTCGGCCATGATGCGGATCAGCGGCTCGGTGCCGGAGGCGCGCACCAGCACGCGGCCGGCGCCGTTGAGGCGCTGCTCGGCCTCGGCGATCGCGCTCTTCACCCCGGGGTTCTCGAGCGGCTTGCCGCCGGCGAAGCGGACGTTCTCCAGCTTCTGCGGCACGGGGTCGAACTGGCGGGCGAGCGCGCTCATCGGCTTCTTCGCGCGCACCAGCTCGGCCAGCACCTGCAGCGCGGCGATGAGACCATCCCCCGTCGTCGAGTAGTCGGAGAGGATGATGTGGCCGGACTGCTCGCCGCCGAGGTTGAAGCCCCCCTCGCGCATCTTCGCCATCACGTAGCGGTCGCCGACCTGGGTGCGATGCAGCTTGAGACCCCGCGTCTCCAGGAACCGCTCGAGCCCGAGGTTCGACATGACGGTCGCGACCACGCCCTCGCCCTTCAGCGCGCCGTCGCGGGCCCAGGCGGCGGCGATCAGCGCCATGATCTGGTCGCCGTCGACGACCTGGCCCTTCTCGTCGCAGATCAGGACGCGATCGGCGTCGCCGTCGACGGCGATGCCGATGTCGGCGCGGTACTGGCGCACGGCGGCGGTGACCGACGCGGGGTGGGTCGAGCCGCACTCCTCGTTGATGTTGAAGCCGTTCGGCGTGACGCCGACCTCGATCACCTCGGCGCCGAGCTCGTAGAGCGCGGTCGGCGCGACGCGATAGGCCGCGCCGTTGGCGCAGTCGATGGCCACGCGCAGCCCGCTGAGCGAGAGCGCCTTCGGGAACGTCGCCTTGACGATCTCGACATACCGCGCGCCCGCCTCGTCAATGCGCACCACGCGGCCGAGCGCCTTCGGACCGGCGAGGTCCTCCTGCAGGCCCGCGTCCATCAGCGCCTCGATCTCGAGCTCGCGCGCGTCGGAGAGCTTGTAGCCGTCCGGGCCGAACAACTTGATGCCGTTGTCGGCGAAGTTGTTGTGCGAGGCCGAGATCATCACGCCGATGTCGGCGCGCATCGAGCGCGTCATCATCGCCACGCCCGGCGTCGGCAGCGGGCCCAGCGTGCGCACATCCATCCCGACGCTGGTGAAGCCGGCGACCAGCGCCGGCTCGATCATGTAGCCGGAGAGCCGGGTGTCCTTGCCGATCACGACGAGGTGGCGCCGGTCGGACGCGCTGGTGAACAGCTTGCCGGCCGCCAGCCCCACGCGCAGCGCGACCTCCGCTGTCATCGGATGGACGTTGGCCTGGCCGCGAATGCCGTCGGTGCCGAAGTAACCGCGCGATTTCATGGGCAGGTCCAGAAACTTAAGGAAACCGAGATTTAGGTGACCGCCGGTTTGCGAATGCTAAAGGCGCTCGCCGGAAATACCGGGACCGTAGTCTAGCGCCCCGCGGGGCCAACCACAAAGGACCGATCAAGCGCATGTGCGGCATCATCGGCATCGTCGGCGACAAGGCCGTGAGCGGACGTTTGATCGAAAGCCTGCGGCGCCTGGAGTACCGCGGCTACGACAGCGCCGGCGTGGCCGGCGTCGTGGACGGCCACATCGAGCGCCGGCGGGCCGAGGGCAAGCTCGGCAACCTCGACGCGGTGCTGGCCACCGAGCCGCTGAACGCCACCGTCGGCATCGGCCACACCCGCTGGGCGACGCACGGCGTCCCCTCGGTGCGCAACGCCCATCCGCACACGGCCGGCCGCGTCACGCTGGTGCACAACGGCATCATCGAGAACTTCGCCGAGCTGAAGGCCGAACTGCGCGAGAAGGGCCACGGCTTCGAGAGCGACACCGACACCGAGGTGGTCGCCCACCTGATCGACCAGAACCTCTCCGACGGTCTGAAGCCGCTCGAAGCGCTGAAGGCGGCGCTGGACCGGCTGCGCGGCGCCTACGCGCTCGTGCTGATGATCGAGGGCGAGGAGGCGCTGATCCTGGGCGCGCGCCACGGCCCGGCCCTGGTGGTGGGCTACGGCGATGGCGAGATGTTCCTGGGCTCGGACGCGCTGGCGGTCGGCCCGTTCACGAACCGGATCAGCCACCTCGAGGACGGCGACTACGTCGCCATCGACCGGACCGGCGCGAAGATCTTCGACGCCGCCGGAAAGCCCGTCCAGCGCCAGGTCCGCACCGTGCCCACGGCCGCCGCGCTGGTCGAGAAGGGCAACTACCGGCACTTCATGGAGAAGGAGATCTACGACCAGCCGGACGCGACCCAGCACACCCTCTCGGCCTACGTCGACGCGGTGACCGGCAAGGCGCGCGCGCCGGGGCTCGACTTCGCCAAGTTCGACCGGCTGCAGGTGGTCGCCTGCGGCACCGCCTCTTACGCCGGCATGGTCGCGCGTTACCTGTTCGAGCGGCTCGCCCGCCTGCCGACCGACGTCGAGATCGCCTCCGAGTTCCGCTACCGCGAGCCGGCGCTGGGCGCGGGCGCGCTGGCGCTGGCGGTCTCGCAGTCGGGCGAGACGGCCGACACGCTGGCGGCGCTGCGCTGGTGCCGCTCGCGCAACATCGCGACCGCGGCGCTGGTCAACGCGCACGAATCGACGATGGCGCGCGAGGCCGAGTTCTTCCTGCCCACCAACGCCGGGCCGGAGATCGGGGTCGCCTCGACCAAGGCCTTCACCTCGCAGGTGGCGGCGCTGACCGCACTGGCGATCGCCGCGGCGCGTCAGCGCGGGCATATCGACGAGGCCGAGGAGTCGCGGCTCACACGGCTACTGCTGGAGACGCCGCGACTGATCGCCGAGTCGCTCACGGTCGAGGAGCACGTTCGCGGCGTCGCGCTCGAGATCGCCAAGGCGCGCGACGTGCTCTACCTCGGGCGCGGGCCGATGTTCCCGATGGCGCTCGAAGGCGCGCTGAAGCTGAAGGAAATCAGCTACATCCACGCCGAAGGCTACGCTGCGGGCGAGCTCAAGCACGGACCGATCGCGCTGGTCGACGAAGCGACGCCGATCATCGTCATCGCCCCCAGCGACGAGCTGTTCGAGAAGACCATGTCGAACATGAGCGAGGTGGTCGCCCGCGGCGGCCGGATCGTGCTCTTCACCGACGCCGCCGGCGCCGGCCACGCGCCGCCGGGCGCTCAGGTGATCGTGGTCCCGACCTGCGATCCGCTGGTCGCGCCGCTGGTCTACGCCGGACCGATCCAGCTGCTCGCCTACCACGTGGCGGTGCAGAAAGGCGCCGACGTCGACCAGCCCCGCAACCTCGCCAAGTCTGTGACGGTGGAGTAGCAGGGGCGCCACTGGGACGTGTGGCGCGGGGAGCCCGAATGCCGTTCGCCGTTCTGAAGCCGTCAGGTCTGCGCATTGCAGCCGGTGAGCAAGCAGGCGCTGTTCTTCGGAGATTTCCCGGTGGACGCGCTCGATCCGAAATCGGCTGCGGCGCCACTCGATCCGCACGAAGCGCCACCGGACAAATGACAGGCGGAGGCCAGCGGGCTCAGCGCGCCAGGTAGCCGCGCTCGCGGTAGTAGCGCGCCGCGCCTGGGTGCAGCGGCACGTCGCCGGCCTTGGCGACGCGGGTGCGGTTGTAGGAATAGTTGCCGACCGTCCACTGGAACAGGTCCTGCTGCTCGTCGAGCGCCTTGGCGACCAGGTAGGCGAAGCTGGGCGGCATGTCGGCGCGGCCGTAGATCGCCGTGCCGGTGCGCGCCACGGTGTGGATCGCCCCTTCCTGACCGTGCAGCAGGCCCGCCGGCAGATCGCGCCGCTCCAGAGCCAGGTCGTGCGCCAGCTTGGCCAGCAGATCCTCGGGCAGCTGCAGGTAGACCAGGTCCTCGTGCTGACTCGCGTCGTACCAGATGTTGAACTCGGGCGAGTTGGCGAGATTGCCGTAGTGGATGATCACGTCGGCGCCCTCGCGCTGGCTCGGGATCAGCGACGGCGCGAACGTCGCTCCGGCCGCCTTCAAGCCATCCATCGAGACGCCGTAGTAGGGGAAGATCACGCCGGCCATGTCGGCGTCGGCGACGATCTTCAGCGGCCCCTTGTGGTCCCTCAGCTGCGCCAGATCGGCGATCCCGGCGCTGCGTTTCACGGCCACGATCAGGTAGACGGGCGAGGCGATGTTGGCGAGCAGGCGCAACTGCCGGCGCGGCCCGTCCTTGGCGTAGGCGCCGGTCCCGTCATAGGCCGCGACCAGGAACTGATCGGCGGTGGCGCCGAACTCCACTCGGCCCTTGGGGGGCTCGGGGATGTAGCTGTCGGGGATCACGCCGCCCCCCATGTGCGGGTTCCACGGCGGCGGCTCGCGGGCGTCGCCGACGATGCGCGGCGCGTCGGCCATGAAGCAGTGGTAGCAGACCTGCACGTCGTAGCCGTAGGGCTTCATGGCCGCCTTCACGACGTCGGCGACCACGCCCCAGGGGCAGGTCTTGCAGGCCCCGCCGAACACCGGCCGGTGCGCGGCGATGCCGATGCCCGGCGTCTGCGCCGGCGGATCGGCGAGGCCCGGCGCGGGCAGCAGAGCCGCTCCCACCAGCGCCAGCCACGCCACGAGCCGCCGTCCGATCGCGCCCACGACGCCCCTCCGCGTTCTTGCCTGGGCGCAGCATCCGGCGGACCTCGCGCAGCGTCAACGCGCCGCGCGGCTCAGACGCGGCTCAGACCAGGAGCACGCGCGGGCCGCCTTCGGGGGGCATGAAGCGCAGCAGGCGGGCGATGCGGCTCTGCAGTTGCGCCTCGCTGAACGGCTTGGCGAGGTAGTCTTTCGCGCCCAGGCTCACGGCCTTGCGCACGTCTTCGGCGGCGTTGCGCGCGGTGATGACCAGCGTCGGCGGCAGGGTGGCGCGATCGTCGGCGAACGAGGAGAGCACGCCGAACCCGTCGAGCTCGGGCATGTTGATGTCGAGCACCATGGCGTCCGGCCGCCAGGCGCGAATCTGGGTCAGCGCCTCTCGGCCGGTGCGGGCGACGGCGACCTCGTGGCCCATCATCCGCAGCCGCGTGCGGATGATCTCGCGGATGCCGGAGTCGTCCTCGACGACGAGGATGCGCGCCTTACGCGACAACGGACTCCTCCCACGGCCGGGCGGGCCTCATGTCCCGGCGGGCCGACTGGTTGAACGAACCGACCGCCTCGCCAGATCGAGTCACAATGATTGTCAAAATCCGCCGCGCAGCGCCAGCCTGGCGCGCGCCCGGCGATGAACGGTAGCACGCGGCCGAACTCAGGGGCGGGTTCCGGACACCTTGAACCGCGCCTCGCCAGGCGCTGCAGGCTCGAAGCCGTCGCCGGCGGTGACAACGATCTCTCGAAAGCCCGCGGCCTCGAAGAGCGCCACGGCTTCGTCGCGGGTATGCCAGCAGGCGGCGCGGCCATGGAACTCCGACTGGACCACCTCGCCGCCGATCAACACCTGGTGGCGGTATTCCTCGTCGACGCGCCGGCGGTCGTGGTCGAAGCGCCGGCGCGTCCAGCGCCGCACCGTCGCGCCGTCGCTCTCACGCAGCTCCTCGGCGTCGACCGCCCACGCCGACCAGGCGAGCGCCGGCGGCGGCGTCTGGTCCGGCCAGGGCCGGGCGTCGAACGCGATCACCAGCACGCCGGTCGGCGCGAGGTGCTCGCGGAAGCGGCGCAGCGCGGCGCGGGCGTCGTCCGGGTCGGTCAGCCGCTGGAACGACGGCGACGGCGCGAAGATCGTGGCGTAGCGCCGCGGCAGCGAGAGGCGCTGTATCGGCTGCTCGTGCAGCCGGCCCCGCAGGTCGACGCCGAGCGCCTTCGCCTTGGCGCGGCAGATCGCCAGCATCTCGGGCGAGCTGTCGACGCCGTCGACGTCGAGCCTGGCGGCCAGAAGGTCGAGCAACCGCCAGCCCGTGCCGCAGCCGACGTCGAGCGCCGGCCCGCCCTGCCGTTCGATGACGGCGCGGTAGACCGGGCCGTCCGGCCAGGCGGAAGGATCGCCGCGCAGCAGGTCGGAGGCCTTCGCCGCCAGCCCGCGGAAGTCGTAGGTCTCAGTCATCCCTCGCGAACCCCTGCGCGACCGGGGCGAGCCATGAACGGGTTCATCGTCGGTGAACGCGCGAGCCGTCGGACGGGCGCCACGCCTGCCCCGCGCCGGATCGTTCGCATGCCGCTTCGGCCCCCCGAATCGCCGCCAACCCGGGCCAATTGTAACGGCGAGGCTTCATTTTCGTGACCGTGGCGTGAGCGCGCACGGCGCACAGGCGAAATCGTTTCGGATTTCCGGGGGCGCGCTCTATGGGGGCGCTGCATGAAGAACGTCCGCAAAGCGGTTCTGCCGGTCGCGGGGCTCGGCACGCGCGTCCTGCCCGGCGCCAAGACCACGCCGAAGAACCTGCTCAATGTGTTCGACCGGCCGCTGCTGGCGCACGTGGTGGCCGAGGCGAGGGCCGCCGGGATCGAGCATTTCACCTTCGTCACCGGCCGCGGCCAGGGGGCCATCGAGGACTACTTCGACCACCAGTACGAGCTCGAGGCGCAGCTCGAGGCCAAGGGCCGGACCGACCTGCTGGCCGATATCCGCGCCGACCTCGCGGGGCCCGGCGAGATGAGCTTCGTGCGGCAGATGTCGCCGCAAGGGCTCGGCCACGCGGTCTGGTGCGCCCGCGACATCGTCGGCGACGAGCCGTTTGCGGTGATTTTGCCGGACATGCTGATGCAGGCGCGCCCGCCCGCCCTGGCGCAAGCGATCGCCGCCTACGACGCCGTCGGCGGCAACGTCGTCGTGGTCGAGCCTGCCCCGCCCGGCGAGGCGCACAAGTACGGCATCGTCGCCCTCGCCGAGACCGCCGAAGGCTTCGACGGGCGGCTGGCGCGGATGACCGGCATGGTCGAGAAACCTCCGCCCGGAACCGAGCCCTCGAATCTCTTCATCTCCGGCCGCTACATCCTGCAGCCGGAGGTGTTCGACCTCTTGGCCGACCAGCAGCCCGGCTCCGGCGGCGAGATCCAGCTGACCGACGCGATGGTGCGGCTGATGGCGAAGCAGGACTTCCACGCCCTGACCTACGACGGGACGACCTACGATTGCGGCGACAAGATCGGGCTGCTGCGGGCCAACGTCGCCTTCGCCCTGACCCATCCCGAGCTCGGCGTCGAGGCCCGCGCGGCGGTGGCTGCGCTGCTGCGGAACTGATCGGTCCGACCTCCGCAGGCCGACGATGACGTTTCGTCCCCTCTCGGGCGTGGCGCTTCAGAGGCGCGTTCGCTAGTACACGCTTGGCGCATTGATCCAACCCAGTTCACCCACGGAGCGCACTCGATCACCGCTCGGCTCCACCACGGCGTTCGCCGGCGATCCGCGGACCTCGGCCCGCGCGCGGGGTCGCCATGGCCGTGAAACCGATCAGCCGGGTGCTGGTGATCAAGCTCGGCGGCGTCGGCGAGATGGTGCTGGCGTTCCCCGCGTTCGAGCGCATCCGACAGGCCCATCCCCGCGCCAAGATCACGCTGCTGACGACGCAGCCGTTCGCGCAACTGGCCACGTCGAGCCCGTTCTTCAACGCGGTCGACGCCGACGGCGGCGCCAGGGATCCGGCGAGCTGGGCGGCGCTGATCCTGCGCATCCGCCGCGGCCGCTTCGACCGGGTCTACGACCTGCAGAACGACGCCTCGACCAATCTGATCCTGCAGGCCCTGCGGCCCAACGCGCCGGAGTGGTCCGGCACGGCGCTCGGCGCCTCGCTGCCCCACAAGAACCGCGACCGCCGCAGGATGCACCCGCTCGAGCGCCAGGCGAGCCAGCTGGAGGACGCCGGCATCTGGCCGGACGCGCCCACCAAGCCGCTCTCGGCCGCGCCGCCCGACATCTCGTGGATCCTCGCCCGCAGCGCCCAGCCGAGGTCGGTCTCGGTCGCGGGCGGCCATCGCGCGCTCGTGCTGCTCGCGCCGGGTGGCGATCCGCACCATCTCGAGACCCGCTGGCCCGTCGAGCGCTACGGCGACTTCGCCAGGCGGATGCAGGACGCCGGGTTCGACATCGTGATCATCGGTGGGCTCAGCGAGAGCCCGCTGGCGCACGCGATCCAGCGCAAGTCGCCCCGGGCGCGCGACCTGACCGGCCGCACCGACCTGGCGCAGATCGCTGCGCTGGGCGCCCGGGCCGCGCTCGCGGTCGGCAACGATCTCGGCCCGCTGCACCTGATCGCCGCCGCGGGCGCGCCGACCATCGCGCTGTTCAACTCTGCGCCCGACCCGGCGCTCACCGCGCCGCGCGGGCACGTGACGGTGCTGCACGCGCCGCAGCTGAAGGACCTGCCGGTCGACACGGTGGCGTCCGCCGCGACGATCCTTGCGCGCGCCCCGTCTTGATTGGCGGGGGGGCGTTGGTCATATTTCAATCTTGTTGGGCTGTTCTACTTGGCCTGACTGTGTCCGTAACTGCCGAAGGAGCTTAGGCCTATTCGTCGTCCCATGCCCGCGCCGCCGACCAAGGAAGGCCAGCGCATCAATGAAGACATTCGCGTCCCCCGCGTTCTGCTGATCGATCAGAACGGTGAAAAGCAGGGGATCATGCCCACATCAGCCGCCATCGAAGCCGCCGAGGAAGTGGGCCTCGACCTGGTCGAGATCTCGCCCAATTCAGACCCGCCGGTCTGCAAGATCCTCGACTACGGCAAGTATCGATTCCAAGAACAGAAGAAGAAGAACGAGGCGCGTAAACGCCAGAAGCTGGTCGAGATCAAGGAGATCAAGCTTCGCCCGAACATCGATCACCACGACTACGAGGTGAAAGCGAAGGCGATGCACCGCTTCTTCGAGGAAGGCGACAAGGTTAAGGTCACCTTGCGCTTCCGCGGCGGCGAGATGCGCCACCCAGAGCTGGGGATGAAGCTGCTCGACCAGGTCAAGGTCGACTTCGAGCCCGTGGCCAAGGTCGAGCACGAGCCGAAGATGGAAGGCCGCCAGATGGTGATGATCCTGGCGCCGCGGTAGCGCCCGGACCGCCCGCAGAACGTCGATACCCTCCGGCGGCTTGATCAGAGCCGCCCGACGGCGCCACACTCGCATGGGGCGTAGGGGGAGCTAACCATGGCGAGAGTGCTGGGGCTTGTCGCGGCCGTCG
>DATKMZ010000153.1:0-8175 GCA_035541575.1 Caulobacteraceae bacterium
CCGAACGCCGCCGTCGCCGCGACCGCGCCGATCAGCTGAGCGGCGATGAACTGCGGGGCCGACGCCGGCGCGATCCCCGCAAACGTGTCGGAGAAACTCCGGGCGATCGTGACGGCCGGGTTCGCGAACGAGGTCGAGGCGGTGAACCAGTACGCCGAGGTGATGTAGAGCCCGACGATCCACGGCGTGGCGTCAGGCCGGAACCGCAGAGAGCCGAGGATCGCGCCGACGAGGCCGAAGGTGGCGACGAACTCGGCGAGGCCCTGCGAAGGGCCGGAGCGCAGCTTGCTCGAGATCTGCAGGATCGGCTCGGCGAACATTGCGTGCGCGAGCCAGACGCCGGCGATGCCCGCGATCACCTGGACCACGACATAGGCGACCGCCAGCGGCCAGCCGATCTCGCTCCGGAGCGCGAACGCCAGCGTCACGGCCGGGTTGAAATGGGCGCCCGAGATCGGGCCGAGGATCGTGATCAGGACGACGAGGCCCGTGCCGGTCGCGAGCGTGTTGCCGAGGAGGGCGATCGCGTCGTTCCCGCCCGCAAGCCGCTGGCCCATGACCCCGGAGCCGATCACGATCGCGAGCAGCAGCGCGGTTCCGAGCGCCTCCGCCGCGAGCCGCCGCGCGGCTTCGAAGGTTTGCAGCGGCGGCTCCAGGCTGCCGTCCGCGGGGGCGATGTCCCTCATGCCTTCTGCGCCACTTCCCGGCGCTCGCCGATTTGCTCGAGCCGGCGCTGCAGCGACAACCTGTCGAGCGACGCCATCGGAAGGCTCATGAAGAGCCCGATCCGGTTGCTCATCATCCGGTAGGTGTCCGCGAACGCGAGCGCGATCTCGGCCGGAGAGCCGGTCGCGGCGGCCGGGTCGGGCATGCCCCAATGCGCGGTCATCGGCTGGCCGGGCCAGATCGGGCAGACTTCGGCCGCCGCGTCGTCGCAGACGGTGAACACGAAATCGAGCTTGGGCGCGTCCGGCCGGGCGAACTCGTCCCACGACTTCGAGCGGAACTCGTCGGTCTGGTAGTTGAGACTGCGTAGCAGGCTGACCGCGTGCGCGTTGACCTCGCCCTTCGGATGCGAGCCGGCGGAGTAGGCCTTGAAGCGGCCGCGGCCCTCCCGGTTCATGATCGCCTCGGCGATGATCGAGCGGGCCGAATTGCCGGTGCAGAGGAAGAGGACGTTCAAGACCTTCGCCTCATCGTTCATCGGACCCTCCTAGGCGCAGCAGGCGGCGCGCTCGGCGATGGCCGCCAGCGGCGCGCAGATCTCGGGCTTGCCGCCGCAGCAGTCCTCAACCAGGAACGCCAGCAGCTCGCGCATACGATCGTAGCCGGCGGCATAGATGATCGATCGACCCTCCCGGCGGGAGCTGACCAGATCGGCGCCTGCCAGGACATTGAGGTTGGTCGAGAGTGTGTTGGGAAGGCTGCCCATCGCGCGAGCGATCTCCCCGGCGGCCATGCCCTCCGGTCCTGCCCGCACCAGGAGGCGAAACACCTCGAGGCGGGCCGGATGGGCGAGCGCCGATAGCGCGACAACGGCGTCTGGCGAGTCCATGGCGTCAGCAGCAGGCGTTGGCCGCGGCCTTCGGCGCGCCGCAGCAGGCCGCTGCCGCGGGCGTCTCGGTGACGTCGATGTCCTCGCCGTAGGTGGTGGCCTCGCCAAAGGTGAAGAACGTCTCCCAGCGGATTCCGGCGGGGTCGCTGACCCAGCTCTTGTTCGACTTCGCGTAGCAACAGGTGGCGGCCTGCTGGTCGAGCGTCTGCTCACCGGCCGCCTTCAGTCGCCCCGACAGCTCGGCGAGTTCGGCGGCGGTCTCGACCTGGATGCCGACGTGATCGACGCCGGCGGCGCGCTGGCGCTGCGAGATCGCGAAGTTCACGTGCGGATCGTCGAGCATCCATTTCGCGTAGTCGGCCTTCACGATCGTCGGCGGGGCGCCGAAGAGAGTCTCGTAGAACCGGATCGACCGGCCTAGGTCCGGCACGCTCACGTGCAGGTGCATGCGCTTCAAGTCAGCCTCCTTGGGCAATCGCTTTCTCTTCGATATTTCGCGAACTATCGAATTGTCAATACCCAAGATGCAGTGCGGCGACGCGCCCGCCATGGCGAACGGCTGATCCCAACCGAAGGCCTGTTGTCCGACGCCGGCCCTGCCGGCGTATGCTGCGATCGCAGCAACCCGTCGAGCCCCGCATGACAGACCGCCCGATCAGCCGCTACCCCGTGCCGGACGTCACGGACCTTCCCGAGGATCTGCGGGCGCGGATTCTCGCCGTGCAGGAGAAGGTCGGGTTCACACCCAACGTCTTCCTCGTGCTGGCGCATCGGCCGGCGGAGGCGCGCGCCTTCTTCGACTACCACGACGCGCTGATGGAGAAGGAAGGCGGGATCACCAAGGCCGAGCGCGAGATGATCGTCGTGGCCACCTCGGCCGCCAACGACTGCCTCTACTGCGTGGTCGCGCACGGAGCGATCCTGCGCATCCGCGCAAAGGACCCGCTGGTGGCTGACCAGGTGGCCATCAACCATCGCAAGGCCGACATCACCCCTCGCCAGGCCGCGATGCTCGACTTCGCCATGAAGGTCTCGCAGGCGACCGGGACGATCGGCGAGGCCGACTTCGAAGCGCTGCGGGCGCATGGCTTTTCCGACGAGGACGTCTGGGACATCGGCGCGATCGCCGCCTTCTTCGCGCTCAGCAACCGCATGGCCAACCTGACGTCGATGCGGCCGAACGACGAGTTCTTCACGATGGGCAGGCAACCGCGCTGATCGCCGACGCCTTTGCGGTTGCACGGCGCGGCCGCGCGCGTCAGTCTGGCTTCGACGGCGCCACGACCTGGGGAGCGGACATGGACTGGCGGCTGCGGAATGACGGCTGGCGGCTGGTCGCGGCGCCCGCTGGCCGGGTCGACGAGGACAGTTGGAAGGACTTCAGCACCCAGCTGACAGGCGCGGTGCGCGAGGCCGTCGCCGCCTCGATCCCGCTGGTGGTCGACCTCTCAGGCCTCGAGTACATGACGTCCAAAGGTCTACGGGCGCTGACCATGGCGAAGAACGAGGCCCACGGGGCGATCACGATCAGTCTCGCCGCGCCGAACGAGGCGATGCGCCGGATCCTGACCATCAGCCGCTACAACATGCTGTTCCCGGTGGTCGACCACATCGACGCGGTGCGCTGAGGAGCAACGACGCATGCTGGTCCGTTTCTGGGGCACGCGCGGTTCCCTGCCGGTGGCGCTGCGCGCCGACGCCCACCTCGCCAAGATCGCTCACGCCCTTTTCGTCGCCGGCGGTCGAAGGTTCATGGACGAAGCGTCGGCCGTCCGCTTCGCGCGCAGCAAGCTCGACTTCGCCACCGCCGGGACCTACGGCGGCGCCACGCCTTGCGTCGAGATCGAGGGCGGCGAAGAGGCGTTCGTGGTCTGCGACATGGGGTCGGGCCTGCGGGAGTTCGGCCTCAGCGCGCTGCGCCGCTGCGCCGAAGGTCACCCTCGCGTCTACCATTTCTTCCTGTCCCACCTGCACTGGGACCACATCATGGGCTTTCCGTACTTCCGGCCGGCCTATGAGAGCGGCGCCCGGATCGTGATCCATTCCGGGCATCCGGACGCCGAGCAGGCGCTCCGCCGCCAGCAGGCGGAGGGCGCCTTCCCGGTGCCGTTCGACGCGCTCAAGGCTCGCATCGAGTTCGTCACGCATCCGACCGGCGAGCGCTTCACCGCCGCCGGACTCCGCGTGATGCTGATCCGCCAGGCGAGTACACACGGATCGTTCGGCTACCGGTTCGAGCAGCCCGGCAGGGCCGTGGTCTACTCCACGGATGCGGAGCACAGCCCGGAGGAGATGGACAAGGAGAGCGAGTTCGAAGCGTTCTTCGACCGCGCCGACCTCGTCATCTGCGACACCATGTATTCCCTGGGCGACAATGCGGGGACGCTGCGCGAGGACACCGGTCACTCGTCCAACGTCGTGGCCGTCGACCTCTGCCACAGCGCCGGCGCGCAGCGCCTGGCCCTCTTCCATCACGAACCGCGCTACAGCGACCTGGACATCCAGCGGATGCACGCCGAGACGCTGCACTACGAGGAACTCGTGCGCGGCGATCGGCCGAGGCTCGAGGTGATCTGCGCCTATGACGGGCTCGAGGTCGAAATCTAGTCCCCTGTCCGAGCTCGACGCGCCAGCCCGAGGGCGAGTGCGCCTCGCGGGGCTCGCAGCCGCGCTCGTTGCGGCGGTGCTGGTGCTGCTGCTTGGCGAGCGCCTCAGCCGGCCGCTCTACGACCTCTTCCAGAACCTCTCGCCGCCGGCGCCGGCGAAGAGCCAGGCGCACGTGGTGGTGATCGACGGCGACAGCTTGAGGGCGATCGGCGGCTGGCCGTGGAGCCGGTTCTATATGGCGCGGCTCGTGGAGGAGATCTCCCGTCGTGGCGCGACGGCGATCGGGCTCGACGTGCTGATGCCCGAGCCCGACCGGCTGGACCCGCCCAGGTTCGCCGACCTTTACGGCGAGCTCTCGCCCGCGGCCGCCGCCGAGGTGCGCGCGCTGCCCTCGATGGATGCGATCTTCGCGCGGGTGATCGGCCGAAACCCGGTGGTGCTGGCCCGGGCCGGCGCGCTCGCCCAGTCGTTCGACGCGCTCGACAAGCCGGCCGCCCCCCTGCCGCCGGAGGCGCAGTTCGCTCCGGCGGTCCCGCCCGGAGTCAGAACGTTTCCGTTTGCGGTCGCCAACCTGTCGCTGCTGGACGGCGCTGCGGCCGGCCACGGCCTCGTCAACGGCGATCCCGACGACGACGGCGTGCTGCGCCGCGTGCCGCTGGTGGCCAGAGTCGCCGGCGCGCCAACGCCCGGCTTCGCGCTCGAGCTGGTCCGCGTGGCCAAGGGCGTCGATACGATTCAACTCTCGACGGCTGGCGGACGGCTGACAAAGGTGCAGGTGGGCGACCGCGCGGTTCCGACCTCTGCGGACGGCCAGCTCGCGGTGCGCTTTGGCGACTGGCGCGGCATCCCGACGACGTCGGCGGCGAACCTGTTCCGGCAGGGTCTGTCCGGCGACCTGTTCAAGGGACAGATCGTCCTGGTGGGTCTGACGGCCGTGGCCACGTCGGACGTCGTCAACACGCCCCGTGGACGTGAGAACGGGGTCTACGCGCAGGCTCAGGCGGTCGACGCTATCCTCGGTGGCGACGCTCTGCGCCGGCCCTTCGGCGCGGCGCCGGCCGAGTGGGCGATCGGCGTGGTGCTGGCGCTGGCGGCCTGGGCGTCGATCTCGAGACTGCCCATGTGGCTCGTCGTCGCCGGCGCGACCGCTTCGGCCGCCGGCGCGCTGGGCGCCAGCTGGTTCGGCTTCCAGTCCGGCCTGTTGCTCGACCCGTTCCCGGTCCTGGCGCCGGCCGGAGCGACGGCGGCGGTCACGGTGGCCGCCCTTTTCCTGGAGGGCCGGGTCGTGCAGGCCCGGCTCAGGACGGCGCTCGAGGACGAGCAGCTGAGGGCCGCGCGGGTCGCCGGCGAGCTCGCCGCCGCCGCGGAGATTCAGTCCGGCATGCTGCTGCCCCGGGACGAGCTCGCGGGCCTCACGGACGCCGTCGACCTCGACGCGATCCTCGAGCCGGCCCGCAACGTCGGCGGCGACCTCTACGACGCCTTCATGCTGGGCGAGGGGAGGCTCTGCTTCCTGGTGGGCGACGTGACCGGCAAGGGCGTCCCTGCGGCGCTGTTCATGGCGCTCGCCAAGTCGCTCGGCCGCAGCCTGCTGACGCGCCCCGATCTCGACCTGACGGCGGCGGTGTCGCGGATCAACGCCGAGCTGTCGCAGGACAATCGCCAGGACATGGCGCTCACCCTGCTCGTCGGCGTCATCACGATCGCCAACGGCCAGGTGGACCTCTGCTGCGCCGGCCATGAGAACCCGCTGATCGCAGGCGCCGATGGTCGCGTCCGCGAGCTGGAGCTGCTCGGTGGGCCGCCGCTCTGCGTGGACGCTTCGTTTCCGTATTCGGTTGAGAGCTGCCGCCTTGAGCCCGGTGAGACCCTGCTCGCTTTCACCGACGGCCTGACCGAGGCTCAGGCGCCGGACGGGCGACTGTGGCCCCGGGACGATCGGCTGGCGGCCGTCGCCCGCGCGGCCAAGGCCCCGAGCGCACGGGCGATGGTCGACGAGATTGCGGCGGCGGTCCGCGCCTTCGAGGCCGGCGCCGAACCCAGCGACGACCTGACGATCCTCGTCGTCCGTCTGGCGACGCCAGGCGGACCGGTTAGCGGACGATCACCTCGACGCGGCGATTGAGGGGCTCGCTGACGCCTGGACCCGTCGGCACGCGAAGGTCCCGCTGGCCGCGCCCTGTCACGCGGGCGTCGCCGACCGGCAGGCCATCCTGCACGAGGGCGGCGCGGATCTGCACGGCGCGGTCGATCGACAGCTTGTCGTTGCTCGCGGGATCGCCCGTAGTGTCGGTGTAGCCGGTGATCTGGATGTCCGACGTCGGCGCGGCGGCCACGGCGCGGCGGAGCGCCTCGAGCGTCGGCGCGGAGTCGGGCGTGAGATCGGTCGTCCCCTCGACGAAGTAGAGCGTGAACACCTGCGCCGGCGGCGGCATGGCTGAGAGCAGGGCGTCGTAGTTGGTGGTCGACGGGCGGGGGCGCACCTGGGCGCCGCCCAGCCGGGTCTCGGTGTTGGCCTCGGTCAGCTGGCCGCGCTCGGTCCCGGTGGCCGGATCCAGTACGGCCACCGCGCCGGCGGACCCGCCGGGCGCCTCGGCGGGCAGGAGCGCGACGCGCTCGGTGGCGCAGCCCCAGAGCCCCGACGCGAACGCAAGGCAAGCCGCCAGCACCGCGAGCCGCCTCACGGCGACACCTGCACGACAAAGCGTGTGCCGCGCGCGGCCAGCACCGACGTCGGCGTGCGCACGCGCATGGCGTCGCGGTTCTCCTTGGCGATCTGGCCTGAGACGATGGCGAGCGATCCGCGGTTGATCGTCGTCAGCGACCGGCCGGCGTGGGTCGTGTCGTCGAAGTCGAACTGGGTGAGGGCGACCTGGCTGTTCGGTCCTACGGCGAACCGGCTGTTGTCGATGAACGTGACGCCGATCCGCCCATCCGGCCCGGTCTTCAGCACGTCGCTGACTTGAAGCAGCAGGCCGGGCGTCGCGCGCGTGACGACCTTGCCCCGCACCACCGAGGCGGCGCCGACGACGGACTTGATGCGGCCGATCTCGCCGGCCGCGGCGGCCGTCGACAGCGAGGCCGCCATCAGCAATCCTGCGATGAGAGTGGCGCGCATGCGGGCCTCCCTTGCGACAAGGGGTAAGACATAGCTCAGCTCAGCGACGAACCGGAAGCCGTGTCGGGCGGGCGGCTGCGGGCCGATGCGGCCGCCGTGTCCCGCGCCCTGCGTCTGGCGCGCCGCTTCGCCACGAGCGCCTGCCTCGAAGCCGCCGCGGCCGACAGTCTGGCCGTCGTGGTGGAGGAGTGGATCGCCAACGTGGTCGAGCACGGCGATCACCCGCCCGGCGCGCTGATCGTCCTGCGCCTCACGCTCGCACGCGGGGTCGTGCGTCTCACGGTCAGCGACGCCGGCCGGCCGTTCGATCCACGCACCGTGACTTTCGAAGGCCCCAACCTGGAGCGCGGGGGTGGCGCCGGCCTCGCGTTGATCTCGAGCTTTTGCCGCATCGCTGGCTACACCTACCGCGCTGGCCGCAATCGCCTCGTTCTGGAAATGCCGCTCGCCTGAGGGGTCAACGTCCTCGAACGCAGAGCGTCAGCGCGAAGGCGGCGCTCATGAGCGCCCCGGAGACGGCCGCCCTGCGGCGCCAGAGGGGACAGCGCAAGGCTGGTCGCTCAGCCTCGCGCCGGACGGAAAGGCCGAAGGCGCCGTCTTTGGCCCGGCGCCGGCAGCGCCTCGATAAGTCGAAAGCGTCAGCCCCGGCCCATCGAGAAGACCGGTTCGAAGCAGCCGAGGATCAGGCGCCGAGCGTCGAACGGCGGATCGCCCGATCCATCCAGGCGCTCATCCTCGTGCATCTTGGTCTCGGCCGCATAGAAGCTCGCCTTGTCGGGCCAGACCTGCCAGGTGAAGACGATCTTCTCGCCCGCCTTGGCCGCAACCGCGCGGCGGAAGTCGGTCTGCTTGCCGTCGGGAACGAAGTCCTCCCAGCTCTCGACGATTTCCAGGC
>DATKMZ010000154.1:0-25055 GCA_035541575.1 Caulobacteraceae bacterium
GCGCGGCCGCCGACCGCCTCGTGGCGACATTTCCCCGCGACCCTGCCGGCGCCGCCGACATGCTCGCACACCTGACCGCCGCCGACTTCGACCTGCCGCTCAACGCCTGGGCGAACCGCGTCAGCGGCCGCTCGCAGGGCCAGCACACGGAGGACACGGCCAGGCGCTTCCAGATCAGCCGCGCCGAACAGGACGCTTGGGCGCTGCGCAGCCACCAGAGCGCGGTGAAGGGCCAGGACACGGGCTTCTTCGACGACCTGGTAGTTCCCTTCGGTGGTGTCGAGCACGACGCGCTGCCCCGGCGCGACACCTCGCTCGAGCGGCTCGCGGCCCTGCGCACCGTCTACGATCCCACTGGCACGATCACCGCCGGCAACGCCTCACCGGTAACCGACGGCGCGGCTTCGATCTGGGTCGCCGATGCCGGAGGCCTCACTCGCCTCGGAGCCGAACCACAGGTGCGACTCGTCGATTGGGAGATCGCCGCGATCGACTTCCGCCTCGACGAGGGGATGTTGATGGCCCCTGGTCGCGCAATTCCGCGCCTGCTGGCCCGCCACGGCCTGACCTTCGCCGACATCGCGCTCTACGAGATCCACGAGGCGTTCGCCGCCCAGGTGCTGGCCAACATCAAAGCCGCAAGCGATCCGGCTTACCGACGCGAGCGGGCTGGCGTGGACGCCGATCTCGGCGTCTTCCCGTGGGAGCGCGCCAATCCGAACGGCGGCTCGCTGGCCATCGGCCATCCGTTCGCGGCCACCGGCGCGCGCATCCTCAGCCAGGCGGCCAAGGAGCTCGCCGCGCTGCCGGTGGGGTCGCGCGCCATTGTGTCGGTCTGCACGGACGGCGGCCAGGGCGCGGTGGCGCTGCTCGAGCGCACGTGAGCCGCGCGGGGAGCGCACCGCCGCTCAGTCGTTCCAGCCGGGGGGATGGTGACCGGACTCGAACAGAAACCAGCTGCGCCGCTCGGTCTCGTCGATCCAGACTTCCAGCAGACTGGCGGTGGCGACGTCGCCGTGGCCGTCGCAGGTGTTGTTCGCCTGACGCATCGCTGCGGTGAGGCGCAGGTTGTCGTCGCGCAGCTCGGCATGTCGTGCGGATCGACGTAGTCGGCGTCAGCCCTTGCCGCGGGGCTGGTAGCCACGCCGGCCGCCGAGCCCACGCTGCGGTGTGGTCTCGAAATGCCAGTTGCTCAGCGACGTGGCCACCGGAACCAGCAGCGCCGTCGGCATCTTGATGTACCAGTGATCGTCGCTGTCACCAGCCTCGAGCAGCAGGACCGATACTGCAGGTCCTCCGAACGGCGCGCCGCGAGGGCGCATCCGGCCGAGCCGCCGCCGACGATGACGAAATCTTGGCGGGCGGCTAGCTCGCTCATCGTCGCCTGCGCAAAGCGCGACTTCATCGGCGCGTGGCCGCCCGTTCAATTGCACGATGGTATCGGCCGCCACGACAAGGGTACGCGATGGATCTCGGCCGCCTCGCCGAAACACCTTCGCATGGACGCGGCTCATCCGGAGGCGCATCCTAAGCTGGCAAAGTTGAGGTGCGGCCAGCCGTTCGGGTGAGATAAACCGAGCGCGGCTCTCGAGAGCGCGATGGTAAAACCGACCGAGCCTTCGGCGCTGAACGGCGGCGATCCGCGTCTGGCTGAGTCCGCACAGGAGCTGGCCAGGCTTTTGCCGCTGCAAGGGAGCGATGATCCGCTGCGCCTGGCTGAGCGGCTAGCCGGCGAGCTTGAGCGGAGGGTCTCCGAGCGGACCGCCGCGCTCAGTCTGATGAATGATGAGCTTCGCCGCGAGCTCGCAGGGCGACCTCATCCGGACACCGCGAAGCCAATCCCGCAGCTGGATCTTCGGCAACTGGTCGACAGCATGCCGGCGTTGGTGGTGGTCTTCTCGCCGACCGGCCAGATCGAACAGGCCAACCAGCGGGCGCTCAGCTTCTTCGGCCGGGCGACGGACGAGATTCAAGCGACGCTGACGCGCGACTTGGTGCATCCGCACGACCTCGATCGCGCCACGCGCACCTTCACGGCGTCCCTGGCCTCCGGCGATCCTTTCGAGATCGAGTTGCGGATCCGGCGCTCCGATGGCGTCTATCCATGGCACCAGGCCAGGGCGACGCCGCTGCGTGGCGCCGACGGCGGCATCGAGCGCTGGTACGTCATGGTCACCGACATCGACGAGCGGAAGCGTGTGGAGGACGCCTTACGCGCCCGGGAAGTCAGCGCGCACCTGCTGGTCGAGAGCATGGATGGCATTCCGGCGCTCGCCATCATCTCCAACGAGGCAGGCGAGATTGTCTTCGCCAACCGGCAGGTGCTCGAATACTACGATCGCACGCTCGAGGAGGTTAAGCGCTGGCCGACCAGCGTCCATATCGTTCACCCCGATGATCTCGAACACGCCAACCAGGTGGTGGCCGACGCGCTTCGGGCCGGGACGCCGGTTCAGGACGAGTACCGCCTGAGACGCTTCGACGGCGTCTACCGATGGTTCGAGGGTCGCTACTCGCCGGTGCGCGGGCCGGACGGGCGCATCACGAACTGGTACGTCCTCCTGATCGACATCGACGACCGCAAGCGGTCGGACGAGCGGCTTCGCCAGAGCGAGGCCAAGCTGGCGGCGGAAAAGCGGCCTCTGGAGATGGTGGCGCGTGGCGCGCCGATCAGAGAGTCGCTCGAGGAGCTGTGCCGGCAAGTCGAGGGTCTCGTGCCGGAGTGCCTATGCAGCATCCTGTTGGTCGAGCCGGGCGGCGAGCGTTTTCGGCTGGGCGCTGGCCCGAGCCTGCCTGACGCGTACAATGACTTCCTCGACGGCGTCGCGATAGCGCCAGGCGGTGGTCCATGCGGCCTCGCGGTCAGTAAAAAGACGCCGGTCATCGCTACCGATCTCGCGAACGCCCACCGCTGGGCGCTATCCGGCGCGATGACCGCGCATGGCCTGGCGTCCGCCTGGTCGACGCCGATCCTTTCCGGCGATGGCGTGGTGCTGGCGACGTTCGCCATCTACTGGCGCGAGGTCAGGGAGCCGACCTCGACCGAGCAAGAGATCGTCGACCGTTTCACGCCGATCGTCGGCATCGCCGTCGAACGCGCCGCAGCCGACGCCACCTTGCGGGAACGCGAGGCCGACCTCGAGCGGGCGCAGGCGCACCTGACCGAGGCGCAGCGGCTGAGCAAGACCGGCAGCTTCACCTGGGACGAGCGCTTGGGCGAGGACGTTTGGTCCGAGGAGCTCTATCGCATCTTCGGACTCGAGCCTTCGGCGAGGATGACGTGGCCGCTCATCCGCCAGTACATTCACCCGGACGACCTCCCGGCGGTCGAGGCGGCCAACCACCAGAGCAGGACCGGGGACGAGCATGATAGTCTCAGCCGGATCGTCACCCCTCAGGGCGAGCTGAAGCACATTCGAACGGTGGGGCATCGATCGGAAATCAACCGCCACCTGTTCTATGGCGCAGTGCAGGACGTGACTGAGTCAGTGCTCGCCCAGCAGGCGCTGAACCAGGCGCAATCCGAGCTTGCGAGAATGGCGCGGGTGACCGCGCTGAGCGCGCTGAGCGCGTCGGTCGCCCACGAAGTCAACCAACCGCTGGCGGGCATCATCACCAACGCCAGCACCTGCCTGCGCATGCTGGCCGCCGATCCGCCCGATCTCGAGGGCGCCATGCGGACCGCTCAGCGCACCATCCGCGACGGCAATCGCGCGTCCGAGGTGATCGACCGCCTCAGGCGTCTGTTCGCGCGACAGCCGCCGGCGATCGCGCCGCTGGATCTCAACGAGACTGCCCGCGAGGTGCTGAGCCTTTCCTCGAGCGAGCTCCAGCGTCGCCGGATATCGCTCCGGACAGCGCTCGCGGACGACCTGCCTCAGGTTCGTGGCGACCGCGTCCAGCTCCAGCAGGTCATCCTCAACCTAGTGCTCAACGCCGCCGATTCCATGAGCGAGGTGAGCGATCGGCCGCGCGAGCTGCTGGTGGCTTCGGAACGCGACCGCAAGGACTGGGTCCGGCTTTCGGTGAGGGACGCCGGCGCCGGCCTGGATCCCGAAACAGCCGGCCGCGTCTTCGATGCGTTCTACACGACCAAACCCGACGGCATGGGCATCGGCCTGTCGATCAGCCGTTCGATCGTCGAGGCGCACGAGGGCCGTTTGTGGGCCGAGCCCAACGAAGACGCGCCCGGCGCGACATTCAGCTTTTCGATCCCAAGCGCTGAACGTCGCCCTGCCAAACTCGCGCGCGGCGGCCCAAGACGTCGTGTCGTGAAATCGGCAAAGGCGCGGAAGCCGGACTCGCCGGTCGGTCAACGCTAGTAACGTCCGCCCACAGAACTCGTCGCGCCAAGTTCACGGCGGCTTGTTGCGAGGATCGTCGTCGGGATCGACGTACGCGAGGCCGAGTGGACCGATAGCGCTCACCTGCGTCACATACTCGCCCGACTTGGCCGAGTGAAAATGCGCCTGGCCGCCGGGCAGCACGACCACGGCGCCGGGCGGAAAAGCCCTCAGCTGGCGTTCGTCGAACGTCTCGCCGAGGCCGATGTAGAAGACGCCCGAGATCACCGTGTAGATGCGGTCCTCTGGATGGCGGTGCGGCGCGAGGCGCGCGCCGGCCGGGACCTTGACCCTGATCACGTAGGGTCCGGGCTTTGCCGGGTCGCCAACCAGCACAGCCAAGCGCACGGCCGGCGGCAAGGCTGGGAACGGGCGCCAGTCGATGTCCTCGGCAAGGATGGCGATGAAGCTCGCCTCGCCGGGCTGATGTGGGGCGGGTCTCCGTATCGCGCTCATTCAATGTCTCCGCGGTTAGCCGGCTGTTGCGCGCCGCAGCCGCGCCACGTCCTTGGCGGTGAGGTGCGAGGGCGCAGACCCAAAGCGGGCGGTGACGTAATTGGCGACTGCCGCTATCTCGCTGTCGGAGTAGGCGCGGCCGAACGCCGGCATCATCGCTGCGCCGCCGCCGGTGCGCCGGTCGGACCCCGCAAGGACCATCTGGGCGACGTTGGTCGCTGACGGGTCGTTGACGGCGCGGTCGCCGGTCAGGGTGGCAAAGTCGGTGATCAGGCTGACGCCGCCCCAGCCGTGGCAACTGGCGCAGGCGCCCGCGAAGATCCGCCGGCCGCGCGCGTCGGTCCCAGTCAGCGCCTCGCGCGGGAACTCGGTCGCCGGAGCGGTTCGCGGCGCCGGCCGGCCCGGATCGCCCCGCGCCGGGACGCTCCGCAGGTAGACGACAAGGGCCCGGATGTCGGCGGGGGTGAAGCCCGCGAACGAGTTGTCGACCGCCTCCGCCATCGGGCCCCCAGCGGAGCCGTGGCCGGCTGCGTGTCCCGCCTGCAGGTACTGGGCGAGCTCCGCGTCGCTCCAGGCGCCGACGCCAGCGTCGCGATCGGGCGTGATGTCGAAGGCTCGCCATCCCTCCGTGACCGCGCCGGAGAACTTGGCCCGGTTGTCGGGAGCCTGGGCGAGGTTCCGCGGCGTATGACAGTCGCCGCAGTGAGCGAGCGCCTCTGCGAGGTAGGCGCCGCGGTTCCATTCGGGGCTGCGGTCCGCGTAGGGACGGAAGCGCTCGGCGGGTTTGTACATCACCGCCCAGATCCCCATCAGCCAACGCTGGTTGAAGGGGAACGCCAACCGGTTCGGGGGCGGGCTGGCGTGAACGGCCGGAAGGCTGAAAAGGTAAGCGCGGATGGCGCGCACGTCGTCGTCTGCCAGCAGGGCGTAGGCCTCGTAGGGCAGGGCGGGATAGAGCCGCTGCCCATCCTTGCCGACGCCGTCGTGCAGGGCGTGCAAGAGGTCGGCGTCTGACCATGTCCCGATGCCGGTCTGCCGGTCGGGGGTGATGTTGGGCGAGTAGAGCACGCCAAATGGCGTCGGGAAGGCGAGACCGCCTGCGAACGGTTGTCCACCTGGCGCGGTGTGGCACACGGCGCAATCGGCCGCCTTGGTCAGGTAGGCGCCGCGCGTCACCATATCGGCCGAGGCGAGCTCCGGCGGCGCGCCGGTCGGACTTGGACCCCTGTAGATTGCGCCGTGTTCGCCAGCGAAGCCGAGCGCTGGCGTCGGGAAGACGTTCCAGAGCAGCACGCAGCCCATCACCAGCAGCACAGCGAACACGGCCCAGACAATTCTGCCTTTGTGAAAACGGGTCATGACTTCGCCCCAGCCGCGATCAGGCTGCGGTCGATGGGCATGCGCCGCAGCGGCACGCCGGTCGCTGCATAGATCGCGTTGCGCAGCGCCGGCACGGCCGACGTGGTCCCCGTCTCGCCGATGCCGCCTGGCGCCTCGGCGCTCTTGATGACGTGCACGTCGATCGGCGGGACCTGGTCGATGCGCAGCATGCGGTAGTCGTGGAAGTTCGACTGCTGAACGCGGCCCTTTTCCAGGGTGATCTCGCCATAGAGCGCGGCGGTCAGTCCGAAGACGATGCCGCCCTGCAGCTGGGCGGCGATGGTGTCCGGATTGACGGCCATCCCGGTGTCGACCGCCGTCGTCACACGACGAAGCGCCACCTCGCCCTCATCGTCCACCTGGCACTCCACAACGGTGGCGACCCAGCTGGCGAACGAGGGCTGCACCGAGACGCCGCGGCCGCAGCGCGGGGGCAATGGCGTTCCCCAGCCCGACTCGCGCGCGACCAGGTCGAGCGCCACCTTGAGCCGCGGCGACTTGCTCAGATGGGCGCGGCGGAACGCCACCGGATCCTGGCCGGCCTTGCGCGCCAGTTCGTCGATGAAGCTCTCGATCGCGAAGACGTTGTTGTTGGGCCCGACGCCACGCCAAAAGCCGGTGACCACACCGGGCGGCTCCTCGCGGTTGAACTCAACGCGCAGGTTCGGGATGTCGTAGGGAATGTCCTGAGCCGAGTCGACGCCATCGCCGTCAACGCCCTTCTGAAATGCGGGCGGCAGCCAACGCGCCAGAACAGAGGAGCCGGTGACGCGGTGCTTCCAGGCGGCGATCCGGCCGCCATCGAGCCGCGCCCACAGGCTGTCGTGGTAGACGGGGCGATAGATGTCGTGCCGGATGTCCTCTTCGCGCGTCCAGACCACTTTCACCGGCCCGTCGACCTGTTTGGCGATCCGCGCGGCCTGATAGGCCATGTCGGGCTCGAGCCGGCGGCCGAAGCCGCCGCCGAGCAGGTGCTGGTGTACGGTCACCTGGCTTTCCGCAAGGCCCGCGGCCCTGGCCACCGCCGCGTGGACACGCTCGATCACCTGGGTGCCGATCCAGACTTCGGCGGACGACGGCGTGACATGCACGGTGGCGTTCAACGGCTCCATCGTTGCATGCGCCAGGAGCGGCATCTCGTAGGTCTGAGCGATGACGTCGGAGGCCTGCAGGGCCCTGCCGATGTCGCCGGCGTCCTTGGCGACGGCGCCGTCGCGCGCGCTCGCCTGACGCAGCCGCGCCCAGATCTCGTCCGTGCCGACGGCGGCGTTCGGGCCGTCGTCCCAGGCCACTTGCAGGGCCTCGAGCCCCTGCTTGGCCGCCCACATGTGGTCGCCGACGACCGCGACCAGATCGTCGAGCACCACCACCTGGCGGACACCGGGGATCTGCCTGGCCTGCGTGTCGTCGACCTGGGCGACCTTGCCGCCCAGCACCGGGCTCTGCGCCAGTGTCGCGAACTTCACCCCCGGCGGCATCGCATCGATGCCGTACTTGGCCGCGCCGTTGGTCTTGTCGGGCGTGTCCAGGCGCTTGAGGGGACGGCCGATCAGGTGGAACTGGCTTGGATCCTTCAGCGGCGGATCGGCGGGCGGCGTGATCGCCGCGGCGCGTTGGACCAGGCTGCCGTAGTCCGCCCTCCGTCCATTGCCGTCGTGGATCACCACGCCACTGGCGGTGCGGCACTCGGCCGGCGGGACGTTCCAAGCGGTGGCGGCTGCCTGGACCAGGCAGGCGCGCGCTCCGGCGCCCGCCTTCCTCAAGGGCTTCCAGAACGCCCGGATGGAGTTCGAATTGCCGGTCGCCTGGACCCCCAACGCTGGATTGGCGTAGTGCGCTTCGTCCGGCGGCGCGTGGTCGACCTTCACCTTCGCCCAGTCCGCGTCGAGCTCCTCGGCGAGGATCATCGAGATCGCGGTGTAGACGCCTTGGCCCATCTCCACCTGCGGCATGATCAGGGTGACCTCGCCGGCGCCGTCGATCCTCACGAAGGCGTTCGGGGCGAAGGGAGCGCTCTCGGCGCGAGCGGTGCGGACGATCGGCGCGCAAAATCCGATCAACAGGACGCCTGCGCCTTTCAGCATGGTCCGCCGAGTGGGAGCGGAGGCGCGCGTCGGCATCACACTCGCGCCGCCGCGTTCTTGATCGCCTGGCGGATGCGCACGTACGTCCCGCACCGGCATATGTTCCCCGCCATCGCCGCATCGATGTCCGCGTCGCTAGGCTGCGGAACGGTGTCGAGCAGCGCCGTCGCCGACATAAGCTGGCCCGACTGGCAGTAGCCGCACTGGATCACTTCGAGGTCGAGCCAGGCCTGCTGCAGCTTCGCGCCGTTCGGCGAGGCGCCGACCGCTTCGATGGTGGTCACCGCCCGCGTTCCGAGCGCGCCGACGCGCAGCAGGCACGAGCGCACCGGCTTGCCGTCGAGGTGCACCGTGCACGCCCCGCACTGCGCGATTCCGCACCCGAACTTCGTGCCGGTAAGACCCAGCACGTCGCGCAGCACCCAGAGCAGCGGCATGTCGGGCGGGACGTCGACCGCTCGCGACTGACCGTTGACGATCAGGGTGATCAAGACGGTCCTCCTCCCGGACCACAGCAATCTCACCGGGAGCGTGACCTCGCGAGGCGGCCAGCGTCTATCGGACGAAGGTATCGTCCGAGACCAAGGTGTGGGGTTGTCGTGCGCGCCTGGTGGCGCGTCAGCCGCCGATCGCGGCGGTCACGGCTTCGAGCAGCGCGATGTCGCTGAACGGCTTCGAGAGACATGCCGCCGCGCCGTTGCGTAGCACCCCGGCCGCCGCCTCGATGTGCGCCGTGATGAAGACAATGGGGATTCGGTGACCCGCTTTCTTCAGCTCTTCCTGCAGCTCCGGCCCGGTCATGCCCGGCATGGCGACGTCGAGGATCAGGCAGCTGGTCCGCGCCAGGCTGGCGGAACCGAGGAACGCCTCGGCCGAGTCGAACGGCTCGGCCTCGAAGCCAAACGAGCGGAGCAGGTCCGGCAGCGACTCGCGCACGGACTCGTCGTCGTCGACCACTGAGACCAGCTTGCCTGCGCTCACGGCAGAACGACCCTCCCGGCTCCGCGTCTATCCCGGCCGCGCCCGCAACAGTTTGATCCAGATCAGTTTTCAGCCGCCGTGCTTCCGCCGTCCAAAGGAGGCGCCGGTCGCACCGAAGCCTCGTACAGCGGCCCGCATGCTTCCGCATGGTTCGCCAGGCGCTAACGGAAGAGCCCTAGCCCCGAATACTTAGGTATGCATCTGTGCATCTAAGAGATTGAAATATAATGGTTCCGACTCGGAACAGGCCATGTCGAAACCACCGACAAACACCTAAGTGCAATAGTCGGCGCCCCGCAACGGTGCGCTTCTTCCTTCAGAGCCGCCGATCCGGTCGCCTGCCATGCGCGGATCGCGCGGCAGGCCGACAGCTCGAGCTTGTGGCGCGCATCAGCGTCCGGCGGCCCCATGAAGGAGAGCGCAGTGATGTCGACAGAAACGCTGGCCAGCGAAGCGCAGGACAAAGTCCGGCGACTGCGGGAACTGTTCGCCGACGCGCCGGAGCTCGGAAAGCGGGCGCTGGAAAACGTGCTGACGGAGATCAGATCGCAGGTCTCCGAAGCGCCGCCGCCGGCGATCGGCAGCGCCGGGCGCGTCGGCGCCCAGCTCGGCAAGGTCTCGGAACTGACCATCATCGTGCCGCTGGCGCCCGGCGGCGCGCGGCGGCTGCGCGCGTTCCTGCGGCTGCTGGGCGGCAACCTCAACGGCGGCGACAAGGTCGGCACGCTGCACGACATGCGCTTCGTGTTCTTCGACAACGATACGCGGATGATCTTCGCCACCTCGTACGATGGTGACTGGGATGCTTACATCGACGACTTCGTCGCCAAGATCCCTGACTACCTCGACATCATCGACTCGTCCTGGGACGGCTGGAAGGGCATCCGCGATCCAGGGGCGAAGGACTACCTCGCCGCTCACCAGATCAGCGCCGAAGGCTGGTACGTCGCTCACCCCGACCTGACCGTGGCCGAGATCCACCGGCTGAAGCGCATCGGCAAGGCGGTCGACGAATTCCTCGACAAGATCGGCTGAACGCCCATCGACACAACGCGCCTAGCGGAGGAGACGATCTTGACAGTGCTCGAACAGACGATCGGCCAGGAGGATCGGGTCGCCGAGAAGATCCGGAGGGTGCGGGAGCTTTATGCGGATGCGCCCGAGGTGGGCCAGGCGGCGCTCGCGGCTGGCCTTGAGAATCTAAAGCGGGAACTGGCGGCGTCGACGCAGCGCCAGAGCGCCGGCCGCATCGGCGCGCGGCAGGGCAAGGTGTCGGAGTTGACGAGCATCGTGCCGCTCGAGCCAGGCGGCGGCCAGCGCATCCGCGGGCTCTTGGATCTGCTGGAAGGCAACTTCAGGGGCGCTGACCTGGTCGGCACACTGCATGACATGCGCTTCGTGCTTCTGGACGACGACACCAAGCTGTTGTTCGCCACGGCCTACGACGGCGAATGGGACGCCTACATCGACGACTTCGTGACGAAGATCCCCAACTCGATGGACATCCTGTTCTGCAACTGCGCAGGCTGGCCGGGCATTCGGAGCCCAGTGATCAAGGACTGGCTGCTGAGCCACCAGATCACGGCCGACGCCTGGTATGTCGCCTCGCCGAACCTCACCGTCGCCGAGACCAAGCGCCTCGAGAAGGTCGGCGCAGCGCTCGACGAGTTCCTCGACAAGATCGGATAGCCTGGGCCGCCAGATGTCGCTGGACGAAGCCACAGAAAGCGACGCCGCGGCGCGCGCGCCGATGCTGGACCTCGGCGACATCCAGGCGACTGTGCTGCGGCTGCGGCCAGCGCCTTACTACGGCTCGCACGTGCTGCTTCGCGTCGACAATCCGCAAGCGGGCCGCGCCTTGCTTGCCCGGCTGGTTCCGCATGTCGATTCCGCGGCCAATTGGTGGGATCCGGCCGCCGCCTGGCTTTCGGTCGGCCTCACCTACGAAGGCCTCGAGGCGGTCGGGGTTCCGCAGGACTCGCTGGCGAGCTTTCCGGAGGCGTTCCGTGTTGGCATGGCCGCCCGCGCGCCGCAACTGCGCGACGTCGGCGTCAACGATCCGGAGAATTGGGAGCCGATCTACGGCAAGGGCCAGATCCACGTCGGCCTCAGCGCTTTCAGCGATACCGAGGAGAAATGGGCGCGCGTGATGGACGTGGCGCGCTCAGCCTACGAGGGACTCTCTCGAGTCGACGTGCTCGCCGTGCAGCCGTTCGGGGCCCAGCCCGGCGACCGAAACTCACTGGGCTACAAGGACGGCATCGACCAGCCGCCGATCGAGGGCAGCGGGGTCGGCCCGCTGCCGGGGCAAGGGCGGCCGATCAAGGCCGGCGAGTTCGTGCTCGGCTATCCGGGCGAGGCCGGCGCGCCGCTGCCCATGCCGCAGCCCGACGTGCTCGGCCGCAACGGCGCCTTCGTGGGCTTCCGCAAGTACCAGTCGCTGGTAGGCGCCTTTAATCGCTTCCTGCGCGCCAACGCCGCCACGGAAGAGGAGCGCGAGCTGCTCGCGGCGAAGCTGGTAGGACGCTGGCGCAGCGGCGCGCCGCTCGCCCTGGCGCCCGAGACCGACGACCCCGCGCTTGGCGCCGATCCCCGGCGCAACAACGACTTTGCCTACCAGGACGACCCGCGCGGCCTGAGGATCCCGCTCGGCGCGCACATCCGGCGGATGAACCCGCGGGACACGCCGCTGTCTCGGCTGACCGACGTTAACCTGCACCGGCTCATCCGGCGCGGCACGACCTACGGCCTTCCCTACGATCCGGACGCGGTCTCCGAGGCGGACGACGAAGCTCCGCGCGGCGCAATCTTCCTCTTCATCAGTGCGAAGGCGATGGCCACGATGGAATTCCTGCAGCAGGAGTGGATCAACGACGGCGACTTCATCGGCGCGGGGTCCGAGCGCGACCCGATCATCGGCCGCCAGGAGCCGGGGGCGACCTTCACCATTCCGAGGACGCCGGTCCGACGGCGCATCCACGGCATCGAGACTTTCAACGTGCTGCGCGGCGGCGAGTACCTCTTCATGCCCAGCCTCTCGGCGCTGAACTGGCTCGCGAACCTGACCGGATGAACCCGCATGTCAGATCACGTTGACGGTCCCAGATCGATCGGCGAGCCGGCGGCGGACATCACCGACCTCTTCGCCTTCACGAGCCCCGAAGACCCGGGTCGCACGGTGCTAGCCGGCTGCGTCTTCCCGTCCGCCGGCGAGAGCGCGGTGTTCTCGAACGTCATCGACCACAACATCGTCCTGCGCCGCGTGAGCATCGCCGGCATCGGCGAGAGGGCGAAGTTCCAGCCCGGCGACGACGAAATCCGGTTCCGCTTCCGTTTCGAGGTTCTCGACCAGGATGGGGCAGGGCGGAGCGTGCAGCGCGGCGTCTGCCAGCTTCCCGACGGGCGCAACCTGCCGCTGACGGTGAACGACGAGACCGGCGCCGCGACCCCAGAGGGGGACGTGCGCGCGTTCGCCGGACTGCGCTCCGACCCGTTCTACCTGGCCTGGATCGCGGCCGAGCTGAGGAAGGTCCCCAACCTGCTGCAGCACGACAATGTGCTGGCTTTCGTCGTCGACGTCGACACCGAGCGCGTGCTCGATCCTGCGGCCGGCTCGCTGTTCGGCGCGATTGCCGAGACGGTTCCCGGCCGCCAGCCGCAGGGCCGGGTCAGCCATCCGGTCGCGCGCATCGACTGGGTCGGCCGTCCCGAACAGACCAACATCAGGCTCAGCAACCCAGGCCTCGCGGGCGCGCCGGATCTCCGCGACCTCTGGAACCAGCAGACGCCGTTCGCGATCGCCGAAGAGCTCAAGCCGATGTTCCTTCAGCGCCTGAAGGACAGCTTCGCCGAGTGGGACCTGCGCGACGGCATCGCGGACTGGACGCCAGCGGCGCTCGCCGCCAACGCCAGCGTCTTTCTCGACGACTTTCTGCTGTTCGACGTCGCCAAGCCGATCACCGACGGGAGCCACCTGGAGATCGAGAAGGCGACGCTCGCCGGCCGGCCGTACGAGACCGGCGGCGGACGGACAATCGACGCCAACGTGATCGACATCCTACTCACCTGGCTGGTCAACCACGACCGCGAGTTCCTGCAGGGTGGCGCGACCGGCGCAACCAAGCCCGGAATGAAGGTCTTCCCTTATCTGGCGGCGCCGAACACCGAGCTGCAGACCGTGGTCGACTCCGCCGAATTTCCGGCCCCGCCTGACGCCGTATGGTCGGTGATTGGCCAGTTCGACTTGAGCTGGCATCCGCTGGTCGCCAGCGTGCGCCTCAGCGGCGACAGTGTCGGCCAGTTGCGCACGATCCAGACCCGCGACGGCAAGCAGATCGTCGAGAGGCTCGAGGCGATGGACAACGCGGCCCGTCGCCATCGCTATGCGCTCGTCTCCGGCGTCGCAGCCACCCACTACACGGGCATCATCGAGGTGACGCCGCAGGGCGACGGCTGCGTCGCCAGCTGGCGGGTGGACTATCTCGCCGACAACCAGCCCGACATCGTGGTGAGGACGACGGTCACGACGTTGATCAGGACCGGCCTCGGCAGCCTGAGAGCGCGCTTCCCGGCGCCGCAAGCGGTGACGGCTGATGGAAGTTGAAAGGTTCACTTCGGCCGTCACCGACGGCGAGATTGCTGCGATCAACCTGGAGAGCGCGCGGCGAGGCGCCTGGTTGCGCTTTGCCCGCAACGCGCGGCAGCCCGGGCTGGCGGAGGCGATCGTCGACCTGGAGCGGCTTGCGGCGGAGTTCCTCGGCGACCTGGACGCGCTGGATCGCCTCGAGACGCTCGCAGAACAATTCGCGGCAACAGACGGCTCGTTTCGCGGCGCCCTCGTCGAGGCCGAGGTCGCCTCGACCGCGCACCGCTTCGCCGAGGCGCGGGACCATCTGGGGCGGGCCGCGGCGCTGGGCGCGCCGCCCGACGACGTCTCGCGCCAGGTCCTGGCGATCGACCAGGCGTGCGGCGTCGGGCTGGACGCAGTGCTGGCGGCGCGCCGGCGGATCGCCGCCGAGACCGGGCGGCTCGAGGACCTGGTCCCGCTCGGCGCCGTGCTCGCCGACCTGCAAAGCTTCGAGGAAGCGGACGCCGTCTACCGCCGCGCCTTCGATGCCTACGACGGCGTCTCGCCGTTCCCCTTGGCCTGGGTCTCGTTTCAGCTCGGCATGCTATGGGGCGAGCTCGCGCTGGCGCCGGACACAGCCGTGGCCGCGCGCTGGTATCGGCGCGCAATCGCCTGCCTGCCAGGTTACGTGAAAGCGCGCGTCCACCTGGCGGAGATCTTCATCCACCGCGGCCGGCCCCGCGACGCCGAGGCGTTGCTGACGCCGGCGCTCACGAGCGGCGATCCGGAGGTCAGCTGGCGGCTCGCAGATGCGTTGAGCGCGCAGGGGCGAAGGGAAGCTGCGGACGCCCTTCTCGACGCCGCACGATCGCGCTTCGACGAGCTCTTGCGGCGCCACTGTCTTGCGTTCGCGGACCACGCCGCAGAGTTCTACGCCGGCAGCGGCGGCGATTGCGCCCGGGCGCTCGAACTTGCCCGCGTGAACGCCACCAACCGCCCAACGCGCCGCGCACTCGCCCAACTGGACACGATCGCCACGTTGGCGCCTGAACGAGCAGCGTCTCCGGCATAAGAGGTCGTTCTCATGACGACGAGGCGTAGTCTTCCACGGAACATGGGCTTCGGGGACCACTGGCTGGGTAAACGCGTGAGTCGGACGGATGACGTCCGCAACGACGCACATCGGCCACGCCGCTGAAGGCACGTCAGTGCCCGGGAGCTCCCCCGCTTGGCACAACGAACTTCACCGTCTGACCCCCGAGCTCCCGGTGCGTCGGATCCGCCAGTTCGACATGGAGCTGGTGCGGCCCGGCGGGCAGGCCCGCCACGATGATGGTGTTTGAGTCGTCGGCCACGACGAAGTGCCATGGCAAATTGTCGACCGTGACGTGGAGGTGCCCGACCCTAGGCGATACTGCGAGCGCCGCCGCCCCGACCTCCGGCACGATGCGGAAGTTCTCGGTCCGGTACTGGACGACCACCACGCCGCGCGACAGCGGTTCCTCAAGCGGCGGGTCGACGACGACTTTTGGCGGCGGCTCCTTTCCGAGCGTCTCCCACGGCGTCGCGGCGAGCCCGTCCTTGGCGTTCTGGGCGTGCGCGTCCATCGCGAGCAGCGCCGCGAACACGGCCGCGCCCATCATCCCGAGCTGCCTGGTCATCGTCTTTCTCCGTTTCGCGGCGCCTTCGCGCCTTAGCCTTTGCCGCTTGGCGGCGGGGCCGGCGGCCCGGCGCTCCACCCGCCGCCCAGGGCTTTGAAGATGGCGATCTGGTCCTGCGCGAGCGCCGACTCCGAGGCCGCCACGGCGGCGTCCGCGCCGGTGACGCCCTGCTCCGCGGTGAGGAGATCGAGCTGGCTCGCCTCGCCGGCCGCAAACTGACCCGAAGCGATCTCATAGGTGCGTCGCGCCTTGGCCTGCGCGTCTAGCAGGTCCGCGTGATGGTCCAGTTCGGCGCCGTAGAGGCTGAGCGCCTGTTCGGTCTCCTTCAGCGCCTTGAGCACGGCCGAGTCGAAAGCCGCAAGCGCGGCCTGTTCCGTCGCCTTGGCCTGGTGCAGGCGCGCCCGCGGCAGGCTCTGGTTCGGGAACGCCCACGAGATGGTTGGCCCGACGCCCCAGATCAGCGCCCGCGATGCCGTCAAGGCCGAGAGCTCCGAGCTGGCGCCGCCCCAGAAGCCGTTGATCGTGACGCGAGGGTAGAGCGAGGCCGTGGCGACGCCGACTTCGGCGGTGGACTGCGCCAACCGGCGTTCGGCCTCTCGCAGATCCGGACGTCGCCGCAGCAGCGCGGCGCCGTCGCCAATCGGGGCCAGGGCCGCGAGCTTCGGCGCCGTGACGCACTTCTCCGCCTCGACGGGCGCATGAGCGGGTGTCCGGCCCAGTAGCGCGGTCAGCTGGAAGAGCGCGGCGCGGCGCTGGCCTTCGAGGGGCGGGATGGCGCTGCGGGTCTGGGCGACGAGCGTTTGGGCGCGCACGTCTTCGAACTCAGAGCCGGCGCCGGCGGCGCGCCTTCGAGCCGTGATGTCGGCCTCACGGCCGACGATCTCGAGGTTGTGGTTGGCGACGGCCAGTTCTTGGCCCAGCGCGCAGATCTGGGCGTAGGCGCGGGCGGTCTCGGCCGCGACGGTGACCTTGAGGTCGTCGCGCGCCGCGGCGACCGCCTCCGTGCTGGCGTGCGAGGCTTCGATCGTGCGCCTCACCCGCCCGAAGAGGTCGAGCTCGTAGGAGGAGTCGATCACCGCGTCGAAGAGCCAGATCGACGTCGGCTGCCGGCCGGTGAGCAGCAGGATCTCGTTGATCGTCGGATCGCGCCCGTTGACGGCGCCGAACTGCGACGTGGTCGAAGGATACTGCTGCGAGCGGGCCGCCTCGAACACGGCGCGCGACGCCGCAAGGTTAGCCTCGGCGATCGCGATGTCCCGGTTGGCCGCGAGCGCCTCGCGCACGTAGCCGTCGAGGGCGGGGTCGTCATAGAGCCGCCACCAGTCGTCGGGTGTCGGTGCGGTCGCCTCGGCGCCCGGTTGCAGCGACACGAACGGCGCTTCGGCGCCGGCGGGCGGCGTGGGCGGATGATAATTCGGCCCGACCGCGCAACCAGCCAGCGCCAGGGCGGCCGCGAGCGCGCCAGCGCGGCAGCGGCCAGTCAACCGGGCGCTCCGGGCGCGGTGGCCACCGCGCCGGGTTTTGCCAGCAGCGGCCGGTGGGAAGCAGGCCCTGGCGGGGCCGCGCGGTGGGCCGAGATGAACGCCAGCGCCAAGGCGGTCAGCGCCGCGATCACCACGAAGCCGTCGATTACGGCCTGTGCGGAGGCGGCCCGTCTCACCGCCTGGTCGAGCACGACGTACGCGCGGCCGCCGGCGACGTCAGGCCCGGCCCCCCGCCCGGCCGCTGCGGCGTAGGCGTGCAGCCGCTGCAGCACGACCGGGTCCCCGGTTTGTACGTGCAGCCCGATGTGGTTGGACGCGATCTGGCCGCGCACCCGCACCAGCGTCGCCATCAGCGCCGTTCCGATCTCGCCGCCCAGCAGGCGGGCGGTCTGCAGGGCCCCGCCGAAGGTCAGCGCCTCCTTCAGGTCGAGATGAAGGATCGCGAAGAACACCACGCCCGAAAGCGCCAGGCTCTGCCCCAGCGCCTGCAGCAACGCGGAGCTCATGAACTGGTCAGACGACCAGAGCGGCGTCAGCCCGTGGGCCACGTCCAGGCACGCCAGCGCGATCAGGATGAAGCCGACCGACGCCACCACGCGGGGATCGACGCGGCGCAGCAGCGCGCCGGCCAGCGCACAGATTACGAACTGCGGCGCGGCGATCCAGACTAGCGTCTGCCCGACCTCCAGCGCCCGGAACCCGCGGACCGCGCCGAGGTATTGCGGGATCAGGTAGGCGGTCGACAGGATGGTCAGCCGCAGGAACGCGATGAGCAAAAGGAGCCGTGGCAGGACCCCAGCAAGGACGAGTCGCACGTTGAAAGCCGGGGCCGGATGCCACCACTCGTGCGCGAAGAACCCGGCCGTCAGCACCGCGCCGGAGGCCGTCAGCCCCCACACTAGTCCGGAGTTCAGCCAGTCGAGCCGGTTGCCCTGGTCGAGCGCCGCATAGATCAGCGCGAGCCCGAGCCCGCCGGTGACCATGCCGTACCAGTCGGGCTTCGGATGTACGCTCGGGGCAGTCGGATCGACCGGTGTGCCGAACTTCAGGCAGGCCGCCATGCCCAGCGCCAGCGGCACGGTCTGCCAGAAGATCCAGCGCCAGGAGAGATGATCGAGGTACCAGCCCTCGAGCGACGCGGAGATGTTGAGCGAAAGTTCGAGGTTCAGCGCGTAGAGCGCCACGCCATAGGCCCAGAACTTCGGGACCATTGCCCGCAGGATGAAGCTGAGCGTCAGCGGGATGAAGAAGCCCGAGGCGAGGCCGCCGGCGAACTGGAACGCCAGTAGCATCGGGAGGCTGGTCGAGAACGGCTCCAGGAACGAAATGACTGCGAAGGCGGTCGCCGCCCAGATCAACGCCCGCCGTGCGCCGAACCGCGCGCCGAGCCAGATCGAGAACGGCATCACGAGCATCTGCGCGGTCGTTTGCGCGGTCGTGATCCAGGCGCCCTCGTCGTAGCCGGCGCCGAGCGCGCCGCGGACGTCGTTGAGGCCGAAGGTCGACAGGCGCCCGTTCAGCGTCGAGATGAAGGTGCCGAGCAGCACCGCCAGCAGGCCGAACCACGGGATACGCTCGGGCCATGTCGGAACCACGACGCCAGCCGGCAGGGCGGCGGGGGTCACTTCCGACCGTCCAGCGCCTCGACCGACGCCACCACCGACATGCCCGGCCGCAAGCGGTCGGCCAGCCCAACGGCGTCGTCGATGGCGATCTTGATCGGCACGCGCTGCACGACCTTGGTGAAATTGCCGGTCGCGTTGTCGGGCGGCAGCAGCGCGAACTGCGCGCCGGAGCCGGGCGCGAACGCGAGCACGTGGCCCTTCAGCGTGCGTCCGGGGAAGGTGTCGACGGTGACCCGGGCCCTCTGGCCGACCCGCATGTGCGCGAGCTGCGTCTCCTTGAAGTTGGCGATGACCCAGACGTTGGGGAGCGCGGTCACCGTGGTCACTTGGCCGCCGACGCCTACGAACTGGCCGACGCGCACCTGTCGCTGGCTCAGCACGCCGTCGGAGGGCGCGACGATGCGGGTGTAGCCGAGATTGATCCGCGCCAGCCGCAGCGACGAGGACTGGGCGTCGACCGCCGCGGCTGCCTGGGCGATCTGGGCCGTGAGCACTGCGAGCTGGCGGTGGGCCGCCGCCGCTTGCGCGCGGTTCTGCTCGAGCTGCGCCTTCAGCTGGGCTGCGGTGGTGGAGAGCTTCTCGGCCGCTTCGGCGGTCGACGATCCGGACGCGAAGAGCTGCTTCTGGCGGGCGATGTCCCGACCGTTCTGAGACGCCTGCGCCGCGGTGGAAGCGACGACCGCGTCGGCGGCGTTCGCGTTTGCCTCCTGCACCACGCGCTGGGCCTGCAAGGTCTGCAGCTGGGCCCTCGCGGAGGCGACGTTCGCCTGGCCCTGCGCCACGGCGGCCTGGTAGTCGTCGTCCACCAGCTGCACGACCAGTTGGCCCGCGTGGACCCGGTCGTAGTCGCCGACTGGAACGTCGCGCACGTAACCCGACACCTTCGCCGCGATCGGCGTCAGGTCCGATTGCAGATAGGCGTCGTCGGTCGACTGCCAGCCGGGCCCGGCCTGCCAGTAGTTCCACCGGGTGACGATGACGATCAGCAGGCCAAGCGCGAAGAGGACGACGAGTGGGCGCCAAAGGCGCTCGGGGTGCAACCGGCCCCACAGCTCCGCCCAATCGAAGTTCGGTCGGGATCGCGGACGGGATCGCGGACGGGGACGCGGATGCGGCGCCGGGTGGGTCGGGGCCGCCGGCATGGACGGCTCACCACTCGCCGCGGGCAGGCGGGCTCCGAGTCAGCAGGATCCAGCTGACGACCAGGATCCATGCAAGGCCGATCGCTGGCGAGATGAACCGCGAGAAGAGGCCGTCCGGGGCCCACACGCCGCTCAGCCAGGTCGTGCCTCCTGCGACGCCGAGCACGACCACGCCGACGCCCACCGCGAACAGGGCGTTGGAGATCAGCTTGGCGCGCCAGAGCCCGAACGCCGCCGACATCGCCAGCATCGCGCGGGGGAACGAGCTCAAAACGAAGAGGGCCCAGCCGAAGGTGTTGAGCGCCGACAAGAGGGACGCGTCGCCGCCGCCGGCAAGGGCGAGCGTTGCGCCGACGCTGATCAGCAGCAGGTACACCGCGCCGAATGCGGCGCTGGCCGCCGTCGCTGCGGCGCCCCACCCCCCCTGGCCAGCGTCCGTCAGCGTCGCCCTGAGCGCTGCCGCGAACCACATGAGATTGAGAACGTTCAGGCCGGACAGCGCCGCCGCCGCCAGAGTCCGGACGCGCTCTCCCGAGTAGAAGGCCGTGAGCGTATCGGACGAAGCGCCGACTTGCGGCTGGGCGCCGTAAAGCAGCGCTGCAATCAGGAAGAAGACCACGAAGTTGAGCCCGCTGGCGCGCCACAGACGTTCCCAGAATGCTTGGCCGTACTTCGCCGCGGGGGCCGAGCTCATCACCGTAGACGCACTCATGCGCTTTCTCCCCGAATTCGACGGTGAATTCCGACGTCGCAGCGTCAGTAGATCCAGGAGCGATTACATCGGCGGGCGAACGGCACAGCAATTGAACGTTGGTATCGGTCAAAGGAGCTGCGCCGTGATCGCGCAGCGTCGGTGAGTTTGGCAAACGTCACAGCTGGTCGGCGCCGGTTTCGGGACCCTAGGGCCCCCGACGCCCTCCGCTTCACGAGCGCCCAACCAACTGTTTTTATGGGCGTCTTGCATGTTCCCACCACACGCGACACCAGCGGCCGAGGCTGAAGTCCGCGCCATGCAGCTCGACACGATCGCTAGCCGTGCGGTAGCAGAGCCGGAAAAAGTGCGACCGACGACGAAGTTCTGAGCGGACAGAATGTCGGAAACTGGCTCATCGCGGACCCTGAGAAGGTCCGCTCTTTGGCGTCGGGCTCTTAGCCTGCGCTCGCACTGTCGCTCACGGCGGTCGAGGAGGGGCGAGTAAGCCACAACCGTACCACATAGAGCGCGACGAGCGGCGTCTGCATCGCCCACAGCACGGCCGTGAGAACGACTTCGTGCTTGATGTCGCTGCCGTAGGCGAGCGTGTGCCAGAGCGCGAGGCCGTAGACGCTCGGGACCAGCCACTGGTGCAGTGCGCGCCAAAGGACCGGCCCCAGTCGGCTTCGCAGGTAGAAGCTCGGTCCGAGGAGAACGGCGAGATAGAAGGAGAAGATGCCGAGCGCCTGCGGAAAGCGCCCGGGCGCGTAGGAGGTGGCCCAGGGCACAAAGTCGGACACGATCGAGTCGCCCATGCGGTCCCAGAGCAGCAGGAGTGCGTGCCCTAGCATCAGGCCGACCACGGTCAGGCTCATGCTTCGGTGCAGGGCTTCCAGGCGGGCGCGCAGGCGACGCTTTCGCAGGCGGCGGCAGATCGGCAGGGCAAGCCCGAGGTGGATCGTCAGCCACGACCAGAGCAGCGCTGCCCAGCCAAGGGCCTGGCTGCCCGAGTAGGGCCAGACGCCGCCGTTGCGGACCATGTCGGGCATCTCGATCGCTGCAGCGTCTACGCCGCCGTGCAGTCGTGCGGCGTAGACGCCGACGACGGCCCCGCTGAGGGCCAGCGCGGCCGCAGCGTCGACCAGGGAGCCGCGCAAGTCCGCCCGTAGCGAGCCGAGACTCACTGGCGACGCTCCGAGCCGTGTGCGTCGACCACGGCTACATCCTCCATCGCACGCCGACGAACGCCTCGAGCGGCGCTCCGAGCGCCTGCGGCGACGGCGCCGAAAAGCTGGTGACGACGTAGCGGCGGTCGAAAAGGTTCTTGACCTTGGCGTACACGTCGAGCCGGCTGGTCAGCGGGTAGTCGCCCGACAGGTTGGCGATGACATATGGATCGGCGGAGATCGCGCCCGGATAGCCGGGATCGGTGTGCTCAGCCGAGGCCCAGGCGGTGCGGCTCGCGCCCTGCGCCTGGATCGACACCCGCCAGCCGTGCGGCGCCGTGTAGGTCAAGGTCGCGGCGCCGGAGTTGCGCGGCACGTCGATGATCTGCTGACCGACGCTCAGCGGGTCGGCCGGATTCCGCTGAACGGTGGAGTCCGCCCACGTGTAGCCGAGATTGGTCGAGAAGCCGTGGCCGAGGTCCCAGTCCACCTCCGCCTCGAACCCCTGCGCCAACACTGACGCGATGTTCTGGTTCTGCACCACGAACCAGCCGTTCGGAGAGTAGATCGGGTTCGTGGTCGGCTCGCTGACAATGTAGTTGTCGACCGTGGTCCGATAGAACGTGAACTGGGCGCGCAAGCCCGGTCGCACGTAGTCGAGACCGACCTCGCCGCCTTGCAGCGTTTCTGGCTTCAGCAGCGGCGCCGGCAGCATCACGAAGCCGCCAGCGGCGTAGGTGTAGAACTGGTCGCCGATGTTCGGGGCGCGGAAGGACTCGTAGTAAGCGCCGCGCAAAGCGAACCCGTCCGGCAGGGCGTAGCGGACGTTCACGCGCGGATCGAAGGTCGTGTAGCTGCGGTCGGCCAGCGCGCCCAGGCCGCCGACGCTGCCATCGAAGCCGTGCGTGTTGGTGAGGTGCTGAAGGCGCCCGCTGCCGATGATCTCCAGGTTCGGGATCGGCGCCAGCGTCGTCTGGAAGAAGCCGGCCACGAAGAGCTGGTCGCCGCCGCCGTGGGTGGTGAAGACGGTGGGCGAGAAGTCCGGGGCGACGAAGTGCTGGGTATGGTCGGCGCCGCTGATGTAGCGCCAGTCCACCCCGACCATGTAGTTGGTCAGGAGGCCGGAGAGCCCTTGCGTCCAGACCAGCGAGCCACCGGTGTCCTGGGCGCGCACGGCGTGGATTTCGTTGAGGCTCTGGGTGGTGGCCGCCAGGTCGAACTGGTCCGGGAAGTAGGTCGAGTTGTTCGTGCCGAACCGGCTGTCGCCGTAGAAGGCCGTGAGAGCGAGGCTGGCGTCACCGGTGAAATGCTTGGTGATGTCGCCCGACACGTCGATGTTGCGCTGGCTGTTGGTGTCGAGCAGCGTCTGGAGGCGCTGGTCGTTGTTGTGGAAGTCGACGGTGACGTGGGCCGTGACGTCGCCGGCGAGCGTGGCCGTGTCGGTGACACGGGCGTTGACGGCGCTGACGCTCGTCGGAACGTTGAAGGGCGCGCGTTCGTAGGCCGGCACCGCCTGATAGCCCGAGGTCCCGTTGCCTTCGATGAGGGCCTCCAGGACGTTGTCCGCATCCAGGCGGTAGGCGCCGAATGCGCTGCCACGGTACGTGCCGTAAGACCCGCCTTCGGCGTCGAGCACGAGTGCATCCTGGTTCGGCGCGGCGGTGACGACGTTGATTACGCCGCCCTCGGCGTAGTCGCCCCAGAGCGGACTGCCGCCGCCGCGCACCACTTCCACCCGGTCGATGTCTTCCAGCGGCACGCGGTTCCACTGGACATAGCCGAAGAACGGGTCGTTCACCGGCACGCCGTCGACCATCACTAGCACCCGGCTGATCCCCTGGGCGCCGCCACCCAGGCCGCGCATGCCGAGGCTGTTCGACGTTGGGTGCTGTGTGTCCGACGAATAGCCCAGCAGGTCGACGCCGGGGACGGTTCGGAGGACGTCGTCCAACTCCTCGGCGGGCTGGTTCTGGATTTGCTGGGCGGTCACGACAGTGACGCTTGCAGGGACGCTGGCCAGCGGACTTGCGGAGCGGGTCGCCGTGACGACGACCTGCCCGATGGTGGTGGCCGCGTCATCGCTCGAATCCGCGCGGGCAGCCTGGGCGCCGGCCGCCAGCGCAAGGAGGAGCGCGCTGCCGCCGGCAAGATGGAGGCGTGACATGATGGAGGGTCTCCGAGGCGCGTCGCCGGGTCTTCCGCTTGCAACGCGCGAGCTTTGGGAATGCGCAGCCTCTCGGCGCGCAGGCGTGAGGGCAGCCGAGCGGCGGCCTACATGTGCATCCCGGCCATCGGCGTCGCCTTCGCGGCCTCGACCGCGAGCGCGACGTGGGCGACGCCCTCGCGGCTGAACCGCAGATCGAGCGGAATGGCTTCGCCGGCACGGAAAGCCCGGCGTGGTCCGATCAGCATGAGGTGATAGGCGCCCGGCGTGAGGGTGACGGCGCCATGCGCCGGGATGGCCAGCCCGTCGGTGACGGCGCGCATCCGCATGACGCCGCCTTGCGTGGACTCCTGATGGAGTTCGACCGAGCGGGCGGCGGTCGAGGACGCGCTGAGAAGCTTGTCCGGCGAACCAGCGCCGTTGGCGATAGTCAGATAGCCGGCGATCGTTGGCGCGCCCTGTGGCCCGACCGGACTCCAGGGGTGCGTGATCTTGAGCGAGCCGAAGGCGTAGTCATGGGCGGCAGCGGCGCCGGCCGCGAGCGCGGCGGCGACAGCGCAGGCGCCGAGGCGCCGCCCGAATTGTCGAAGGTTCATCTGAGTGACCATTCCAAATTGACGGCCGCATGCAGCGGCGAGTGGACCCGCGAGGAGCGGATCGACGACGTCAGACGGAAAGGGCTGGTGGACCTTGTGACGGCGGCGGCGGCGCGGCGAGACCTCGACCGGGCAGCAGGTCGTGCACGCTCGCGACCGCCGCGGCGGCGAAGAAGGCAAGGCCTATGTCGCCTACTGCGAGCGCAGCCGACGGCGCCACGCCCACGCCGTGTCCGGCGAAGGCGCAGGGCGCCTCGTGGCCGGGCTTGGTTGGCTTGGCCGGCTGGCCGTGGTCGTGAGAGAGGACGAGCGGACCATGGCCGGTGCAGATGGTGATGCCCGGCGCTCCGCCGACCGAGCTGACCATGTAGCCCTGCGGTACGAACGCCTGGACCAGCAACGCGACGAAGGCGAAGGCGGTCAGCCAGCGCCATGACGCTGCTTGCTTGGTCCAGCCCCACTGCATGGGCGGCTGTCTAGTTGGTTGGCGAGGCGGCCGCAATGAGGCGCAGCGGCTCACTGCCGTCAGCGCGACAGGCGTCTCAGTTTTGCGCATCGCACGCCGCCAGCTCCGCATCCGAAGGCCGCCTGAAGCTGACGAAGAAGGCGTCGCCTGCAGTCTTGAACACCTCGCCGCCGTGCCGGGCAGACACCTCGCGCATTACCCCGTCGTGGGCCGCAACCGCCTCCTGCATCGTGGCTCGATGATCGA
>DATKMZ010000155.1:0-21736 GCA_035541575.1 Caulobacteraceae bacterium
CTCGCCCAGCTCGCGCTGGATCGCCTTCATCTGTTCGTTGAGGTAGTACTCGCGCTGCGTCTTCTCCATCTGGCGCTTCACGCGGGTGCGGATCTTCTTCTCGACCTGCAGCACGCTGATCTCGCCTTCCATCAAGGCGAAAACCTTCTCCAGCCGCTTGACGACGTTGAAGATCTCCAGGAGCTGCTGGCGGTCGGCGATCTTCACCGCCAGGTGCGCGGCGATGTTGTCGGCCAGCGGCCCCGGCTCGGTGATCTGCGGGATCGACGACTGCGCCTCCGGCGGCACCTTCTTGTTGAGCTTCACGTAGTTCTCGAACTGCTCGATCACCGCGCGCGACAGCGCCTCGGCCTCGTGCGCCTCGCCGCCATCCTCTTCGACCTCGGAGGCTTCGGCTTCGTAGAACGCGTCGTGCGAGGTGAAGCGCAGCACGGCCGCGCGGGACTTGCCCTCCACCAGCACCTTCACGGTGCCATCGGGCAGCTTCAGCAGCTGCAGCACGGTCGCCAGCACGCCGACCTCGAAGATGTCGGCCGGCGCCGGGTCGTCCTGATCGCGGTCGCGCTGGGTGACGAGCAGGATCTGCTTGTCGCCGCGCATCACCTCCTCGAGCGCGCGCACCGACTTCTCGCGGCCGACGAAGAGCGGAACCACCATGTGCGGGAACACGACGATGTCGCGCAACGGCAGTACGGGCAGGGTCTTGATCTCGGACATGACGTGCTTCTCCTGGCCGGCTGCGCCCTGCAGGGAGCGCGCCTGGCCTAATCCCGGACCACGGTCACTCGACGATGCGCCGAGTCGGGCGGCCCGTCCGCCGGAGCCCGGCGGCTGTCAGGGCGATTATGTGGATGCTTTCCCGCCGCGTTCAAGCGAGCTCGCCTCTAAGCGGCAAGGGGTCGCGAAACTGCGGCGAAGCTCGAACGGATCGGTCGCGGATCGCCCGGAAGCCGGCACATTCGTGCGGTGGCGCGGCAGGCTTGAGAGCAGGACTTCCCCGCCGCCGCTGTGGCGCCGAGGCCCCACTCGCCTGGCACGATGCGCATAGGTCGCCGATTGGCCTGAATGCTCCCTCCCCGCCAGCGGACGGCTCCGAAAGCCCGTGCGTGCTTCGAGACGCGCCTGACAGGCGCTTCTCACCATGACGAATATCTACGCGGATCAGCCATTTTATCTATGCGATTCAACACCTTCGCCATCCTGAGGCGCCCGCAAAGCGGGCGTCTCGAAGGACCCAGGCCGGGCCCGTCCGCTAGCCGGGGGGTGGTCCGGCCAGAGTCTCAATCGCCTCGGCTACGCTACGGAACACGTGATCGGGTCCAATCACCTCGATCAGCCCGAGCCGCTCGAACGCCTCGCGGGCGCGAACCGATTCCAGTCGGGCGACGGCGAAATCCAACCCGGCCGCCCGCGCGTCTTTGATCGCACCCGCCAGGATCGTCGAGGCGGTGAAGTCGATCTCCACGATCCCGCTCGCCTCCAGCACGAACAGCCGGACCTTGTCTCCGCGACGCTCGATCAGCGCGGCGGCGTCGCGCTTGAACTGGTCGGCGTTGAGGAACGAGAGCGGCGCCTGGAAACCGGCGACGACCACGTCGGGTCGCTGCTCACCGTGGGTGTTTGGCCCTACGGGCCACCAGACCGTTGTGCCGGGCGCCCGCTCGAACGAGATCAGCCGGGTGCGCGTGATTCCCAACACGCCATGCGCCAGCGAGAAGAAGACGCCGACGGCGACGCCGGTCTGGATCGGCAGCAGCACGATCAGTGCGGTCGTGATCAGGGCCAGCGCGAACTCCGCTTTGGCGCGCCGCTGCAGCGTGGCGAACTCGTCCCAATGCAAGATCCTGTGGGCGACGAAGAAGAGGACGCCCGCCAGCGCCGCCGTGGGCGCCTGCGCCATCAAGCCGCCGCCGAAGGTCGCCAGGGCGAGCACGGCCAGCGCCGCCGCCACGCCTCCGAGCTTCGAGCGTCCGCCGGCCGCCGCGAACGCCGCCGTGCGCGGCGGGCTGGCGTTGACCGGAAAGGCCAGGAACAGCGCCGCCAGCGCACTGCCGGCCCCCACCCCGATGAAGTCGCGGTTCACGTCCGGCGCGCCGTCCTCGCTGAACGAGCGCGTCGTCGCCGCCGTCTGCATCATCACCACCGACGAGACGACGAAGGCCAGACCCACCAGCGGCAAGACGCTCTCGAGAGGCGGGTGCGGTATCGCGGGCGGCGACAGCGCGCTCGGCAGGGCGCCCAGAACGGCGACCCCGCGCCGCGCCAGCCCCAGCGTCGCCGTCGCGACGGTCGCGACGACCAGCGCGATCAGCGCGCCAGGTATGCGCGGGCTCAGTCGCTCGGCGCCCAGCGTGACCGCAAAGACCCCGAGCGCGATCGCCGCGGCGATCCAGTTTGTCCGGCCCAGCGCGCCGAGCAGCGCCGGCACGCGGCGGTAGACGTCACCGCTCTCTTCGGGCAGTCCGAGCGCGGTCGGCGCCTGGGCGAGCACGATGTGCAGGGCGATCCCGGCCAGGAAGCCGATGGTGATCGGGCGCGACAGCAGGTCCGCGATCCAGCCCAGCTTTGAGATCCCAGCCAGCGCGACCATCGCACCGACCATCAGCGCCAGCGCGGCGGCCTGCTCGGCGTACGCATGCTGACCGGCCATCGCGATGGCCGACAGACTGCCGGCGAAGATCGGCGCGATCGTCGAGTCGGCGCCGGCCGATAGCATCCGATTGGCGCCGAAGACCGCGAATCCGACGCTTCCCGCGACGAAAGCGATCAGTCCGACCTGCGGCGCGAATCCGGCCAGCCGGGCGGTCGCCATCTGCTCGGGTATCGCGATGGCCGCCAGAGTGAGGCCGGCGATCAGGTCGGCGCCGAGCGAGGCCGCCCCCGCGCCGCGCCTGGCCCGCCCGACGGGTGACGCACTCCCATTGTCCGTCCGAGGGCGCGACATCGACGCAGGCTAGACCGCAAGAACTCGCCGCTCAAACTGGGGATCGTTCGGCGATATCGTGTCACCGCCTTCCCTGGGCCCTCCCTGGCAGACAACGCCCGCCGGGCCCGGTGGCTCGGCGGGCGTCTTGGCTCGGTCAGGCCGCTCAATGTTGCGCGTGCTGCTGCTCGACCGGAATGCCGTTCACGGGGCCGGCGTGGCCGGGGCCCTCGACCGGCACGCCGATCGGGTGGTTGGCCGGGCTGACGCCCACGGGCCGGCCGATGATGATGCCGTGCGGACGGCACCAGTTGTTCCGCTCCGTCGGATGGCAGCGGCACCAGTTGTTCGAGTGGGTCGGGTGGCAATGGGGGATGATGATCCCGTGAACGCCGCCATGGTTCGGCGGGGGGATGCCGTTCACCGGCCCGGCCGCCACGGCCGCCGTCGCGGTCGCGAGGCCGAACGCCATCGCAGCCATAAGCCTGAGAATGTTCATTGGTTTGCTCCCGATCCCTTGGGATCCCTGACTTCGGGGGTACGCTTGCGACACGCGCGAAATATGCGTCAGCAAAGCTTCGCCTTCAACGGGAACTTCGGCTAGGTTCGCGTCGATGACGGCGGGGCGACGCATCGACCGCAAACCCGCGCGCCGGGTCCTGGCCTGGCGTGCGGCGGCGTTCGCGCCCCTGGCGATGATGCTGGCGCTCTGGCCGGCGAGAGCCGAGCCGCCGCGGCCGGCGGCGATCGACGACGCCGGCTTCCAGGCCCTGCTCGCGAACGACCCGGCCACCGGCGCGCCGGTGCAGAGCGTCGCCGAGCTCGCGCCGCTGCTGCCGCGCCAGCTTCGCACGAACTTCACCCTCGTCTACGCGAGCCGCAGCCCATTCAAGGACGCCATCACGCCGAAGGCGCCGCGGGTGATTCTCTTCACCGACGACGGCCGCTTCATCGTCACCTTCATCGGCGATCCGACCGCGCCCGGCCACGACCTCGTCGAGACGATGAGCTTCGACGACGCGACCGCGACCTTCCATCTGAGCGCCTACGTCCTGCCGGCCGCGAAACGCGCCGGCTGGGCGCCGTCGCCGCAAGCCGCGAACTGCGGCGGCTGCCACGGCGCCGACCCGCGGCCGATCTACGACAGCTACCCGCTCTGGCCGGGCTTCTACGGCTCGGTGCTCGACAGCTTCTTCCGCGACCGCCTCGGCCGGACGGAACTGCGGAAGTATCGCGCGTTCCTGGCCGGACCCGCGAAGACCGGCGTCTACGCGTCGCTGATCTTCCGGCCGGGCAGCTCGACATCGCCCTACCTCGATCCGAGGAAGGTGCGCCACGGCGCGGTCGAGGTGAACCCGAAGGCGTTCCCGTTCCTGCCCAACACCCGGCTCGGCATGGCGCTCACCGAGCTCAACCGCGCCCGCATCTACCGAAAGCTGGCCGCCGCGCCGGGCTTCGCCGCGCATGAGACCGACATCCTGGCCGAGCTGCTCGAGTGCCCGGGCGCGCCGAGGCCCAGCGCCGTGGCGGAGCGGACTGTTGCAGCGGCGCTCGACGCGGAGAACAAGGCGCGGCTCAAACGCCTCGGCGGCCGCCCGAGCGATCCGGACGAGACGATCTTCGGCATGGAGGAGCTCAAGTTCGTCCACGCGCTGGCCGAGCTCGACGACGTCGCGGCGAGGGCCGGCGCGGACCGCAGCGACTGGTCGATGGCCATGGAGCCGACATCGGCGGCGTTCTACGACGGCATTCTCTCGGGCATGCTGGGCCGGCGCAGCTATTACCTGAAGGAAGACCTGATCTACGAGATCCTCGGCCACCTCACCCAGCGCGACGCCCGGTTCGCGCCCTACAGCCAGGCCTATTATGCGTTCCGCGACCTCGGCTACCCGTTCGGCGACCGACCGGACCTGCCCACCGCCGTCAAAGCCTGCCAGCTCCTGACCGGAACGCCGGCCGCGCGCAGGACCTAGGTCCTGTCCTCACCAAGGAGGGGCTCGGCCCGGCCAAAGGCGGCGGCCGCCAGGTCGACCAACCGTCAAGCGGACATCGTGGACGTCCGAGAAGGATGGGTTAGCGGCGTTTGCTAAGGCAAGCTGAACAGCTTGTTGCAGACTTCGCCGAGCTTCAGCGCCAAGGCGTCGCCCTTGAGCTTGTTGCCGTACGGCGGCTTGACACCGATGCTGCAGATATGATCGCCCTTGACCGCCTGGACGCCGTCTTCCTGCGTTCGGACGGCTTTGTCGCCGACCCCGCTGAGCGGCGTGCCGTTCTTGGTGTCAACATCCTCATCAAATGAAGCGGACCCGCCGCTGCTCAGATAAATGTTGATCGTGGAGTAGTCAGTGTTTGGCGCGTGCGCAGTCGAAAACATGCAGGCGTGAGGGCCATTTGGCTGACTGTCGCCGCTGGCGCTTCCGAAGACCGCGGTGATCTCGTCCGGCGTCAGGTACTTGGCGCAGGCCGCCGCTCCATTGAGGACCCATTGGTCGGCGTCGGCTGTGGGCGGGGCGCCCGCGGCGCCCGTCGAACCGCCGCCCGGGGCGTTGGCGGACGCGGGAGGGTTCGGTTTGCAGGCCGCCACCGCGCTAACTGCAAAGAGACAGACCATGGTCAGGCGACAAATCGAAGCCACGCGAGAACTCCCAGATTTGTTCGTGTCCTGGCCAGCCTACCCCACCCCTTGCCGGGTCGGCTATGGATCGGAACTCCCCGTTGACGCCATGCCTGGAAGCGGACGGAGTCGGCGCTACCCAAAAACGGAGCCCGGGGCTGGATGGTCAGGCGCGAGCTATCGTCTGCCGAACGCGCTGACCTGAGCGATGGCCTCCTCGGTGCTCTCTCGGCAGCTGGCGTCACGCCTGTGGTGGATGCGCGTCCTCACCCCGCCGCGTTCTTGGCGCGATTGAGATTTGGAAGCCTGCCCATCATGGCGGTCGGTCCGACGATTTGGTGGCCGAATGCGCGTCGGGATTTTGCCGGGACAGACGACATGGCCATCCTTCAACATGAGCTGCAGCACGTCTTGGATTTCGCCGAGGGTCGCCTCACGGTGCTGAGCTATCTGCTGCTTCCCCACAATTGGCGCTATCGCTGGGAACTGCGCGAGGGGCTCAGCTGGGATCGGCTTGGCGCAGAACAACGCGCGAGCATGGCTGAGGCTTTGTGGCGGGCGGAGCGTTCCCAAACCAAAGGCGAGGTCGCTGCGGCCCTGCGCGCATTCATCCCGTGGGCCTGACGCCGCAGTCACCTCGGGGCACGCCAGATGTCGGCTTCGTTGGCGTCACGCCCGGAGGCGGACGCGTCGGCGTCTTCCTCGCCGTGGGGCCGGCGACGGTGTTGGGACTTTCCGCGAACAAAATGCGAATCGATCCCAAGCAGGCTTGATCTAGGTTAGTCGCTACGGAACAGATTTCCGTGCTGTTACCCGCTCCATGTTCGCCGCGACCAGAGGCGCCGCGAACTTCCGCCAAGGGTCGGGGCAAGCAGCCGCCTAGGGGCGCGAGCTGCGTGCAATTTCCTTCTGAATCGCTACTCCGCCGTCCAGCCGCCGTCGATCGAGAGCAGCGCGCCGGTGATCGACTTCGCCGCGTCGGAGGCGAGGAACAGCGCGTAGGCGGCGACCTCGTCGACGGTGACGAACTGCTTGGTCGGCTGCGCCTCCAACAGCACGTCGTTGATCACCTGCTCGCGGGTGAGGCCTCGCGCCGCCATCGTGTCGGGGATCTGCCGCTCGACCAGCGGGGTCCAGACGTAGCCCGGGCAGATCGCATTGCAGGTGACGCCGAACGTCGCCGCCTCCAGCGCCACGGTCTTGGTGAGGCCCGCGATCCCGTGTTTGGCGGCGACGTAGGCCGCCTTGAACGGCGAGGCGACCAGCGCGTGCGCCGAGGCGGTGTTGATGATCCGGCCCCACTTCCTGGCCTTCATCCCCGGCAGCGCCGCGCGGATGGCGTGGAACGCCGCCGAGAGGTTGATGGCGATGATCTGGTCCCACTTGTCGACGGGGAAATCCTCGATCGGCGAGACGAACTGGATGCCGGCGTTGTTGACCAGGATGTCGAGGCCGCCGAGCTGCCCTTGCGCCTCGGCGACCATCGCTGCGATCTCGTCGCCCTTGGTCATGTCCGCGCCTGAGTAGAGAGCGCGGACGCCGAACTCTCGCTCGATCCCCGCCCGTTCGGTCTCGATCGCCGCCGTGTCGCCGAACCCGTTGATCACGACGTCCGCGCCGTCCCTGGCCATGGCCCTGGCCACCGCCAGCCCGATGCCGCTGGTCGATCCGGTGACGAGCGCGACCTTGCCCTTCAACATGAAGTCCTCCTTGCCATCGCCCAGCACTCGACCGCCAGCGTGAAGTATTGAAGACAAGTCCGCTGCAGCTGCTAAGCTTCATCAGCTTCGCGGACGCGCCGTCTACTACGCACATGAAGACAAGACCGATAGAGGCACGCCGGAGGAATCGCGGGCGGCGACTGATCGGCGCCCGCGGAGCGGGCTTGCTGGCCGCGCTGGCGCTGGCGGCGTGCAGCCTGCCGGTCGCCGACAAGCAGAGCGACGCCGTGGCGCGCGCTTTCTACGACGAGCTGCGGGCCGGCGCGGACCTGACGCGCGACCCGCATCTCGACCCGGCGTTGAAGCCGGCCGCCGCCGCGCTCTCGCCGGCCGACGTTCGCGCGCAGATCCCTTCCGGGCCGCCGACCAAGGTCAACGTGACCGGCTGGAACTACAACACCTCGTCCGGCGAGGGTTCGAACGCCAGGCTGAGCCACGACTACGTCTACGCCGGCCGGACGGTCCATGTGATGACCGGATTGCGCAAGTATCCGGGCCAGGCCGACTGGACCATCGTCGGCTTTCGGGCGATCGCCGACGGCGCGGCGCAGCCGATCCTGCTGGGAACGATGCCGCCGACCCCCAACGAGGACTGAGCGGCCGCTCAGTCCGGCTCGACGGCCACGCTCTTGGACGCAAAGCCGAACCGGCCCTGGCGGTCGAGGAAGTCGCCCGCCGCCTCGGCGAACGCCCGCGGCCGGATCGCCGCGACGTCGCCGCCGCCCTCGTAGATCAGCACCACGTGACATGGCGCCAGCGCCGCGCGCCAGGCCGAGACCGCGTCCGGCGGCTGCGCCGGGTCGTCGGTCCCGATCAGCACGGCCTTCGGCGTCCTCAGCACCTGCGGGTCGGGCGGCGGGCCCGGCGAGGCGAGGACCACGCACCGCGCACGCTCGCCGACTTCGACCGCGGCGGCGAGCGCATCGGTCCCCCCGGCGCCGACGCCGAGGAAGCCGACCTGCTCGAGCCCGGCGTCGGTGACCCATTGGGCCGCCGCGGCGCCGGCGTCACCGTCCGTCTCCATCGCGATGACCCGGAACCGCGCCGCCAGCAACCGGTGCGCGTCCGATCCCGCGAACGACGCGCCGAGCGCGACCACCGGCGGCCCGGCGCCCATCTCGACCACGGAGGTCATCAGGCGACTTCCTTCAGCGCGGGCGCGAACAGCCGGCCGAACAGCTCCATCGAGCGGGTCATTCCGCCGCCCGCCACCGCGACGTCGAGGATGCCGACGCCCGCGTCGCGCAGCACCTGCGCCTTCTTGAGCACCGTATCCGGCCCGCCGACGAACTGGATGCCCGCGACGCCGGCGGTTGGATCGCCCCCGCCCGCCCCGGCCGGCGCGCCGGTCGGCGTCGTGGCCGGCGCGCGGGCCCGCACACGCTCGGCGATCTCGTTCGCCGCCGAGTCGGTCTCGGCGATGATCATCCGGCCGCGGTAGAGCACGTTGTCGTGGGTCGGCTCCCAGCCGGCCGCGCGCGCGGCGCGCCTGTAGATGTCGACCTGCTCCTTCACCTTCGCCGGCGGCGCGAAGCCGATGGCGATCGAGAGCCCCTTGCGGCCGGCGAACTCGGCCGATTCCTCGCTGTTGCCGGAGTAGAACACCGGCGGGTGCGGGTCCTGCACCGTCCGTGGCCAGACCGAGACCGTCCGATAGCGGAAGAATCGGCCCTCCCAGCTGAACGGCTGCGGCTCGGTCCAGGCGCGCAGGATCAGCTCGACGCCCTCCTGGGTGATCTCGCGCGTCTCGGCCGGATTGGTGCCGTAGGTGGCGTGCTCGTTGGGCGTGCCTTTCAGGAACAGCACGACCGTGCGACCGCCGTTGAGGGCGTCGAGCATCGCGATCTCTTCGGCGGTGCGCACCGGATTCACCAGTGGGATCAGCGGGCCGAGCAGCGCGATCTTCACCCGGCTCGTCTCGCGGCTGACCGCGGCGGCGAGGATCGCCGGGTTCGGCGTCATCAGGCCCGGCTGGTAGTGGTGCTCCGAGATCGAGATCCAGTCGAAGCCCGCCTCCTCGGCCATCTTGTAGTTGCGGATGGCGATCGCCATGCTGTTGGCGGCCTCCTGGCGGTCGCACTGCTCGGGCGGGACGGGCCAGCCGCGCACGGCCACCTGGCCGGTGTAGCCGCCGGTTCCCAGAAAACAGGTCTTCATCCGTCCCCTTCCCCTCAGGCGCTCTGGCGGTCGGGCTCGAACCGATGCGGATCGGCCACCGCGTAGCGCGGCATCAGCTCGTCGCGGAACAGCCGGATCGACCGCATCGCGTCCTCGTGGCTGAGGCTGCCCCACTGGAACGAGAGCACCATGTAGTTGGCCCCGGTCTTCATGTACTCGTCGAAGTAGCCGCGCACCGTCTCCGGCGTGCCGACCACGAAGCCGGGAATGCCGCCCGGCGTACGGCGGCGCTGGCTGCGCGCCTCGCGCTCCTGCTGCGCCAGCGCCTGCAGCGAGGCGTCGAGGTCGCGTCGCTCCTCGACCGCGCGGTGTCGGTCCGGCCCCATGGGACGGCCGCCGGTCGCGCCGGCGGGCGGCGCGAACTGGGTGAGGCCCCGACGCTCGGCCTCGAGCCGGCGCGGCGCGCTGAGGTTCCAGCCATAGGCCTTCGCGGCCGGCTCGGCCGTCGCGATGGCGCGCTTCTCGTCCTCGTCCAACAGCATGTGCGCCACGAGGCCGATCATGGGCTCGCGCTGCTGCGCCGTCAGCGCGCCCGGATTGTGCTCGCGCCAGAGCCGCCGGTAGCGCACGACGTTCGCCTCGAGCACGTCGAGCGAGCCCACGACGATGCAGTTCATGCCGTTCTGGGCGGCCGTCTCTGGGTTGCGCATGTACCAGAACGGCGGCGTCGGCTTCTGGAACGGCCGCAGGCGCATCGGCACGCGGTCGAAATTGTAGAACCGCCCCTCGTGGGTCAGTTCGTCTTTGGCGAGGCCGGCCTTCAGCGCCGCCAGCGTCTCCTCGTAGCGCTGCGCGTTGGTCGCTTCGTCGCCCTCCTGGCCCCAGAAGAAGGCCTCGAGCACGCCGCCACGCCCGACCCCGAGCTCGAGCCGGCCGCCCGAGAGGTGGTCGAGCATGCAGACCTCTTCGATCAGGCGCAGCGGATGGTGCAAAGGCAGCACGTAGACGCCGGGGCCGAACCTCAGCCGCTTCGTGCGCTGCGCCGCCGACGAGAGGAACACGTTCTGCGACGGCGCCATCGAGTGGACCGCCGGCGTGTGGTGCTCGGCGAGGTGGTAGGCGAAGAAGCCGGCCTCGTCCAAAGCCTCCATCTGGACGAGCCGCTTCTCGTAGAGCTCGTGCAGCGGCGCGCCGGGCAGGTGCTCGATGTGATCGAACACCCCGAAGCGGATCCGGTCCACGCGCACCTCCTCCCAAGCCCGCCTTTTCGACGGCGGTTCTGCATCACTGTAAACGATTACAGCGCGTCGGCAAGCGCAGGCGATCGGGCCGCCCTAAACGTTTACACGCCGCCGGTCTGGTCCTACAGGCTGAACGACGATGAGGGTCACCCTGCACCAAGTGGCCGCGCGCGCCGGCGTCTCGATCGCCACGGCGTCGCGGGCGCTGAACGGCCTGTCGGTCTCGGCGCCGGCGCGCGAGCGCGTGCGCCAGGCCGTCGCCGAGCTCGGCTACGTGGCCAACGAGGCCGCACGCGCCCTGCGCAGCGACCGGACGCTGACGATGGGCCTCTTGTTCTTCGACCTGCGCAACAACCTCGGCATCGAGCTGATCGACGCGCTCTCTGAGACGCTGGAGGCCGAGGGGTATTCGCTGCTGGTGGCGAGTGCGCGCGCCGACAGGCGCCGCTACGACGTCCTGATGCGACGGTTCCTCGAGCGGCGTGTCGACGCGCTCTTCTGCATCAACCCACGCGGCGAGGGCGAGGCGCTGCCGCTCTACCGCGAGGCCGGCACGCCGGTGATCGCGCTCTTCGCGGCCGGCTCGGCGTTCGCCGGCCTGCCGCTGATCGCGCCCTCGTTCTCGGCGTCGGCCGGCATGCTGACCGCCGATCTCGTCGCACTCGGCCATCGCCACGTCGCGATCGTCCTGCCGGAGGTGAAGTCGCCGCCACTGCTCGCCGTCGCCGAGGCGCTCAAGGCCGCCGGCGTCGCGGTCTCGACGATCGAGCCGTCGGAGGCGGGCGGGATGAGCGAGGCGGCCGCACGGATCGGGCGGCTGACGCCGCGCGCCACCGCGATCGTCGCGGCGCACGTCCACGCCCGCGGCCTGCTGGCGGCCGGCGTCAGGGCGCCCGAGCAGCTCAGCGTTGTCGTGATCGGCGAAGTCGGGGTCGACGCGCGCAATCGCAAGCGCGGCCTCGCCTCGCTCGTCATCGACCCGCAGCGGATGGGCAAGGCCGCCGCCGGCGCGATGCTGACCTGGCTCGCCGGTACGAGGCCGCCCGACCGGATCGCCGTGCAGGCGGCCACCTGGGAGCCACGCTCCAGCCTCGGGGCCGCGCCGCTGAGGGCCGAGACCGCCGCGTAGGACGCGGCCGAGAGACCTTGCGCCAGATCAACGCACGCGACCCGCGGCGCGATCAGAGTCGCTGGCATGCTGACCTACCCTCCCCTCTTCGCTGACCGCGCCGAGGCCGGGCGCCGGCTCGGCGAACTTCTCGCGACCCGCGAGATCCGCGATCCGGTGATCTATGCGCTGCCGCGCGGCGGCGTGCCGGTCGCGGTGGAGATCGCCAGGGCGCTGGCCGCGCCGGTCGAGTTGCTCCTCGTGAGGAAGATTGGCGCGCCAGGCGCGCCGGAATTGGCGCTGGCGGCCGTCGTGGACGGCGGCGAGGCGCAGACGGTGGTCAACGAGGACGTCCGTCGCCTGACCAGCGCGACGCCGGCGTTCCTGGAGGCCGCGCGCCGCAAGGAGCTCGAGGAGATCGAACGTCGCCGGTCGATCTATCTCGAAGGCCGGCCGCGCCTCTCCGCGAAGGGCCGCACGGCGATCGTCGTCGACGACGGCCTGGCGACCGGCGCGACCGCGAAGGCGGCGCTGCGTGCGCTGCGCCGCGAGGGCGCGGCCAAGGTGGTGCTGGCGGTCCCGGTGGCGCCGACCGATACCCTGGCCGAAATGCACGGTGAGGCGGACGAGGTGATCTGCCTCGAACCTTCCGCGGAATTCACCGGCGTCGGCGCCTTCTACGGCGACTTCCATCAGCTGAGCGACCGCGAGACCTTGCAGCTGCTGCGCGGGCTGCGATCGCCCCCCCCGGCAGAGCACGAGGTCGCCAGGAGCACGGTCGCCATCCCGCCGTTGGCGCTGGCGGCCGACCTGCAGGTTCCGGCGGATGCGAAGGGCGTCGTCCTGTTCGCCCACGGCAGCGGTTCCAGCCGGCTCAGCCCGCGCAACCGCGCGGTCGCCGACTCGCTCAACGTTCGGGGCTTTGCGACGGTGCTGCTCGATCTGCTGACCGACGACGAGGCGCGCGACCGGCGAAACGTGTTCGACATCGGGCTGCTGGCCGAGCGCCTCGGTCAGGCCGCAGCCTGGATCGACCTGCACGAGGCGCTAGGCCGCCTGCCGCTGGGGCTGTTCGGCGCCAGCACCGGCGCAGCAGCGGCGTTGACCGCTGCCGCCGAGCTTGGCGAGCGCGCCGGCGCGGTCGTCTCTCGAGGCGGTCGGCCAGACCTTGCCGGCCCGGTGCTGCCACGCGTGCAGGCGCCGACGCTGCTGATCGTCGGCGCCGAGGATGACGGGGTGATCGACCTCAACCGCGCGGCGCTTGCGCAGCTGCGATGCGAGAAGCAGCTCGTGCTGGTTCCCCGCGCCACGCACCTGTTCGAGGAGCCGGGCGCGCTGGAGGAGGTGATGCGCCTCGCCGGCGACTGGTTCGATGCGCACCTGCGCCCTCAGGCGCCGCGTGCTGCGGCGAGAGCGGCGACGCGCGCGCTCACCCCGGCGGCGCGCCTGCGGGCGGCCGCCGAGCCGCTGCCGCCGCCCGAAGACCCCGGTTTCGCCGCCGCGTTCGACCGCTTTGCGGATTGCCGCGTCGTGCTGCTCGGCGAGGCCAGCCACGGCACCAGCGAGTTCTATCGGGCGCGCGCCGCCATCACGCGCCGGCTGATCGAGCGCCACGGCTTTTCGTTGGTCGCCGTCGAGGCCGATTGGCCCGACGCGGCCGCCGTCGACCGGCACGTCCGGGAGAAGCCGCACCGCCCGATGGATGCGCGGCCGTTCACGCGCTTTCCCACCTGGATGTGGCGCAATCGGGAGTTCGAGGCGTTCGTGCGCTGGCTGCGCGGCCACAACGCCGGCCAGCCGCCCGAGCGGCGCGCCGCCTTCTATGGCCTCGACCTCTACAACATGCGCGCCTCGATGGCGGCGGTGCTCGACTACCTCGGCAAGGTCGATCCGGCGGCGGCCGCCGAGGCGCGAGCCCGCTACGCCTGCCTGACGCCCTGGAGCGCCGAGCCGTCGGCCTACGGCATGGCCTCGCTGCGGCGCGGGTACGCCCTCTGCGAAGGGGCGGTCGTCGGCATCCTGCGCGACATGCTGAAGAAGGCGCTCGACTACGCCGCGCACGACGGCGAAGGCTTCTTCGACGCCGAACAGAACGCGCGGCTCGTGGCCGACGCCGAGCGCTACTACCGGGCGATGTACTACGGCTCGCACGAGTCCTGGAACCTGCGCGACCAGCACATGTTCGACACGCTCGAGCGGGCGCTGGCGGCGCGCGGGCCTGACGCCAAGGCGGTGGTCTGGGCCCACAACTCCCACATCGGCGACGCGCGCTTCACCGAAATGGGGGCCGAGCGAGGCGAGCTGAACCTCGGCCAGCTCTGCCGCGAGCGGTTCGGGCGCGAGGCCGCGCTGATCGGGTTCGGCACCCACACCGGCGCCGTCATGGCCGCGGACGACTGGGATGAGCCCGGCCGCGTCATGCAGGTTCGCCCGTCGCGGTCCGACAGCTACGAAGCGCTCTGCCACCAGGCCGACATCGGACGCTTCCTGCTCGACCTGCGGCCGGGCGCGCACGAGGCGGTGCGGTCCGACCTGCGCGAGCCGCGCCTGGAGCGCTACATCGGCGTCGTCTATCGGCCGTCGACCGAGCTTGTCAGCCACTACGCTCGCTCATGCCTGCCCGAGCAGTTCGACGGCTTCGTCTGGTTCGACACGACCTGCGCGGTCGAGCCGCTCCCGGCGACGGCGACTGAGGCCGAGGACGAGACCTATCCGTTCGGCCTGTAACGCCCGGCGTCAGGCTCCAGAGCCGTCATCCCGGAGAGCGCGAGCGCGGGGGCTTAGAGCCTGATGGGTTCGAGTCGAACCCTGAATCAGGCTCTACACTTTTGATTCTAGAGCACGATTCAGCGGTCAGGTGATTCCGCCTGACCCCATCGTGCTCTAGTGCGGCGCGGCCGTTCCCGTCGGCGCCGCCGGCGCGCCTGGCGCCAGCGCGCCGGTCTGCGCGTCCTTGAACTGCAACACGACCCGGATCTGGCCTTTGGCCGGCGCCTTGAACGGCGCGGTGCGCGGCTTCGCCGCGAGCTCGAGCAACCGCCCCTCGACCCGGTAGGACCCTGGGGCCAGCTTGAGCAGGATCCACGGTCCCTCGCAGCTGGCGGAGAGCACAACGTGCTTGTGGGCGTCCCAGATCGTGATCGCCTCGCTGGCCAGGTATTCGTTGGCGGGCCCCGAGAATTCCACCCGCACGGGATACGCGGTCCAGCGCGGATCGAGCTTGGTCTGGCCGAAGCCGGTGCAGGCCACAGGCACGCCCCCTGCCGTCGTCTCGCCGTCGATGGGAATCTGGACGGTCTCGTCCGCGGCGGCAGCCGCGCCGGCGACCAGCTCGATCGCGAGGAATGCGACGGCCAGCGTCTTGATGTCCATGACTTTCTCCCCGGGCCGGCAAGTCAACGAGCGTTCCGGCGGGGATCTTAGGCGCGCCTTGACTTGCCTCAAACTGACCCGAGCACTCGCCACGCGCAGGAGCCTGCATGCGAGCGCGTCGGCGTTGCTTCGATCGGACCCGGATCTGGAGCGACCGACCTCCGGGATTCTCCTTAGGGATTTGACCTGGATGGGCGGTGAAAACACTGGCGGCTAAGCAATGGGCAGCCCTGGAGGACGCCATGCAGCACTTCGCCAATCCGACGCCGCACACGGCCATCGTCGCCAAGGACACCCCTGGCGGCGCCGGGCCTTACCTGCGTCTGACGGACGCTGGGCTTGCGACCTGGATCGACGATCCCCGAGCCGCGACGTCGTTTCCTAACATGCGCGAGGCGACCAGGGCCTGCGTGCGGCTGCCAGGCGCGCTGCGCGCCTACGCCCTGCCCCGCGACGTGGAATGCGCGCTCGAAGGCGTCTCCATCCACTGAGCCGGACGCCGCGCACAGTCGACGCCTCCGGCGGCCCGTCGGCATTCGCGGCTTTCCTCGGCGCGCTCTTGACGTCGGAGTCGCAGACGCCCCCCAAATAGTCGCTGCGCGCCCTTGATCGGGCTTGATCGGGCGTCTTAGCGAACCCGCCCGCCCGACGTCCGGGCCACGGACTCAAGAGTCCGGCGCCTCCGGCCAAAGACCGAAGGCGCCGTCCTTTCCTAGAGGGAAGTGCGCGCCGGCGCTCGCAAGGAGGGGAGGCTCGAGTACGCCGGCGCCTCTCCGTCTAGTTCATGACGATCAGGACAACCCGGCGGTCTTCAGCGTCGCCCTTCCCGGTCGGCTTGCTCTCACCGTAGGAGATCTGGTTCATGTGGTAGAGCGGAATGCCCTGGGTGTTGAGGAACCTCCAGACCGCATCGGCCCGCGCCTGCGCCAGCCTGTTGTTGTACCCCGCGTTCCCGTGCTGGTCCGCGTGGCCCTGGATCTCGATGTAGACGTTCCTGTTGTCGGCCTTGATCTTGTCGGCGAAGGCGGTCAACGAGGCCTGGGCGTCCGCCGACAGTTGCGAGCTGGCGGTGTCGAACTTGACCGAGTCGTCCGTGAACAGGACCGCGTGCTGGAAGTTGCCTTCGGCCAGCTTGTGGGCGTCGTTGGCGCGCGCCAGCGCCGCCTGCGCGTCGGCGGCCACCTGATCGACGCGCGCATTCACGTTGGCGAACTGCTGTTCGTTCTGAGCATTGTGCGCGGCGACAGACTGATCGACGTACTCTTGCGTGGCGCAGGCGCTCAGGGCCAGCCCACCCGCGGCCAGCGCCGTGGCCAGCCAGATGTGACGGTTCTTCATGACTTGCTCTCCAAATCCCTTCGTTTTCGCCCCGTGCGGTCGCGATTGATGGAACTGCAATGTGGGGATGATGGCCCTTCGGCCGGGCGTGCGCGCTGATCTAGGTTAAGCTGTGCGGCGATACGGCCGCCCGCGAGCGCCGCGATCGTGATAATGAGCCCGCGCATCGGGCGATTTCCGTCCGCGATTGCGAACACGGACCTTGATGAGCCGGCCAGCCAAGCAAGTGCGCTTCGTGGGCGCCGCAGTCTTCAGCGCGGCGTGCCACGCCTTTTTCGCGTTGGCGGTGCTCGCGATCTGGCGCCCGATCCCGCCGCCGATCGTCGAGCCGCAGCCCGTACCTGTGCTGATGGTCGCCCCGCCGTCGCCGTCGCTCAAGGCGCCTTCGCCGCAGCCTGCGCCGACGCCCGAGCCCGCCAGGACCGCCACTCCAGAACGTGCGCCCCAGCACAGCCTGTTCCACCGCGCGGCGCCGGCCCTTGCGCCCGCCGTCCAGGCAGCGCCGGCAGCCGCGGCTGGCCCCCCTGGCCTCAGCGAAGCGGCGCTGGCCGGCGCGACGGTCGCCGGCGGGGGCGGGGGCAGCTGCGACATGGCTCAGCGCCTCGAGGCCGCGGTGCGCGATTACCCGCCGGCCCGCGCCATGGCGGCCCAGGTGGGCGTCAAGGCGGTGATGATCTGGAATGGCGACTGGGTCACGATGTCCGGCGCAAAGGTCAAAGGGTTGACGGCGGTCCGCCAGGTGGTGGTCTCGGAGATCGCGTACTCGCCTCTGGCCTGCCGCTCGCAGGCCATGCACGGCCTCGTTGTGCTCTCCGTCGAGGGCCCCGAAGGCAAGACGCGCCTTGCGCTCGGCCAGTCCGAATGGCGCTGGACCGACCTGCTGACCCCGCATCCCGGCGCAGGGGGCTGAACGCCCGCTATCCCGATCGAGCCGGGTCTTTCACGACATCCCGACCACGACGTCGACCGCCAGTTCAGCCCCTGGCGCTTCGCCGTCCTGCCCGATGACGGATCGACCTTCGACGGCACGAAGGAGAACTGCCTGTTCAACGCGCTGTCGGACAACCTGGCTATCGTCCGGCAAGGCAGGGCGACTACGACGAGGCTGTCGCGCTGGCGTGGGTCATCCACCTCGTCGGCGGTCTGCGCCAGCCGGGACCTGGAGCTTCAGCGAGCGTCACGGGCGTAGCCTGCTCGCGCCATGGCGGCGTGGCGGCGAGGCTCTAGCGATCATCGGCCGCCGCCAATCGGCGGCTTGCCCTCCGGCCAGTCAGCCGTCAGGGGCTCGTGGCTCGTCATCCCCGGCGCCTTGGCCCAGAACTCGACCGCTCCTCTGCACAGCAGGCGCCGGCACGGCGCGCGCCGGTTCCAGAGGCTGGTTGATGGGCCGTTGACGATCGCGATGGCGCGCAGCTGCACCTTCATGGTCAGGCCGCAGACTGAGCACTTGCTGATGACGTCCCAGCGCGCCCGCGCCATGTCGGCGACCGTCTCGCAGGTGGTCCGGCGCCATGACAGTGGGATCCGGTCGGGGTTGCGATGTCCCACGCCGGAACGAAAGCAGAACTTGATCGCTTTCGCCAGGGGCCGCCCAAGCAATCAGCCGGCTCGAAAGCGGCCGTTCTCAATGTTCGAGAAGGGGGGAAAGCGGTCGATCGCTCTTAGTGCTACTGTTGTCCCATGCCCAGCTTTGACGAGATTGACCGCGCCTATACGAAGAGACGACCTCCCCCTGACCCGGGGTTGGACGGCTATAAGAAGTTCGTCACTCGGCCAAGTGCGGTTATCGCCGGCATCTTTGTCGTTGTCTCACTCTCAGGCGCTGTGTTCGCCGCTGCGGACAATTTGCTGGGCCTGAATTTAGGACTTCATTGGCGAGATTTCTGGGCGTGCCTGGCGGCTGGGACATTCGGGGCGATCGTCTGGTTCGTTTGCCATGCGTGGTTCGCCTCTACCGGCTTCTACGACCTCAGCAGGCGAGAGCCAGAAGCTGCCATCAGACGGGAGGACAGCTAGGGGTCGATAGCGCCCATTGGCGTCATTCCCTGAAGCGGACGCTGCGGGGGATCACGGCCGGAAGTCGTCAGGATACTCGCCCTTCGACACCTTGATCGTAAGACCTCGGCCCTCGGCGTCATCGAGGTATTGGTGGCAAGGTGTGTCGGAGATCGACACGACTTCCACCAAGCCGGCGAACCGATCACAGTCTGCCCGCCGAAGAGACCATCTGAACTGCGGGCCGGACATGCGGGTCATGCCCCCGCCGCGTTCGGTGATCTCCAGTGAGACCGCCGGGGCCTGGGAGGGGTCGGCAAGCGTCATTCCGCGCCCATTCTCGGCCGCCTGGCGAAGCAGGGCCGCCAGCCGGTCGAGCGCCGTCCCGTCGCCCCAGATCAGCATGACCGGATCGGCTGCGTCGGCCAGATGAGCGATCCGGAGCATGGCTCCAGCCTACCAACACCAGCCGCTGAGGAAAGGCAGGTTTGGGTCGAAACTCTCCCTGGGCGTCATACCCGGAAGCGGACGGTCCAGCCGATAGTTCGCGCGTTTGCGCACGCTCAGTCAGCGTGCTCAAGAGCAGCGAGCTCATTGCGCACCGAGCTCGGCACAGCGGGCCATGGGCGCGATTGCCCGCAGTTGTAGTTGACGAAGACTGCGCCTTTCGCCGCGATGGGACGGCCGCGGTGGGACCGGATCGGGTCCAAGAAGAGGAGGTATTCGCCACCGATGTCGTGCCCGGCAGGCAGCCCGACCCACGGGCGATCCATGTAGAAGCCGCCGCTATCGCGATAGCTGAAAAACCGCAGTCGCTCTGGCGGGTGCCCCTTGTAAGCGTGCTTCACTCGGATTTCGTAGGTCACCCAAGAGTCGGCCACGTCCGACCAATGGTCCGCCGCTGACACGACAGCCGCTTTCACTACCCACTTCGAGTCCTTGAACTCCTGACCGACCGTGGTTTTGACGTTGTCGACGCCGTTGTAAGTGCACAGCGCCCGCGCGGGCAGCGGCGCGCAGATGACGACTGCGATGGTGAGAAGGACTCGGAATTCGTTCACTTGCCGATTGTACAGGCGGGCCCCGGATTTCCGCTATGGGTCGGAATTCACCGTTGGAATGACGCTCGGAATCGGTCATGCGGCGTCCCCGCAAGCAGTCGCTTGGAGTTCGCAGCATTCCCGTCGCAATCTGACCAGATGACCGAGCCTCCTCCCGCGCAATCGCTTCGTCGCTTCTTAGGCGTCGCAGGTGGGCGGCCGCCGCAAGTAGACCTGCTCATGGCTATGCCAGCTCGTCCCGTTCTCGTAGTGACGCTCGCTCTTTGGGTCGCAATCCCCGGCGGCCTTGCGGCGGCGGCGATGGCTTGGCGACAGGGGTATCCCCCTCTTATCGTCGGCGGTCTCAGTGTTTCGACCCTACTAGCCATCTGGGTCCTCTTCGCAGTGCCACTGCTCCACGTCCTGCGTATGCGTCGCGCGCCATGGGCTTAGGTCTGCTTTGGGTCGAACTTGGTCCCGGACATCGCGCCTGTAAGCGGACCTCGCGGCCCACACTCTCAGCCTTCGGGCGGCGGATGTTTCGCCTCAAGTTTGTAGCCATCCGGGTCTAGCACGAAGGCCGCGTAGTACTCGGGGCCGTAGTGCGGCCGCAGGCCAGGTCCCCCCTCGTCAAGGCCGCCGTTCTGCAGGGCCGCGCGATGGAAGGCGTCCACGGCCTGTCGGCTAGGCGCGGTGAAGGCTAGGTGAAATCCGGGGCCGGGCGGGCGCACAGAATCGGGTTGCAGGATCAGCGCCAGGCCATCACCCGCCGAACCCGGCGCGCCATAGCCCACTGCTCGCTCGCTGGTGAACACGCGGCCGTAGCCCAGGGACGCCAGTGCGGCGTCGTAAAATGCCGACGAGCGGCGCAGATCGCTCACTCCGAACGAGATGTGTCCGAGCATGTTCGTCCACCATGCCTAGGGCGCTCAAAGTCCAAACCGACCGGCGGATCGTTACTGACAAGCGCCGACTGTCAACGTCTGTTTAGGGTCGAACTCTGCCGCCGCCGTCGCTCCCTGAAGCGGACATCTTGCGGGTCAGCACGCAGACCTGTGATAGCTGATGCATGACGCCGAATTTCGATGAGATCGACCAGGCCTACAACCGACGGAAACCACCGCCTGATCCAGCGATGGATGGGTACAAGAAGTTTGTGACCATGCCCTCGGCAGTGATCGCCGGGGCGTTTGTGATCATCTCGATTACGGGAGCCCTGAGCGCGGCCGCTGACAATGTCTTCGCTCTGGGCTGGGGCCTTCACTGGCGGGATTTTTGGGTCTGCTTAGCCGCAGCGGCGGTCGGCACGACCCTCTATGCGCTCACGCGTGTGTGGTTTGCGTTCATCGGCTTCTATGAGTTGAGCAGCAAGCGTCGCCAATGAGGCGGCCGAACGGCAGCAATGGGTCGCGAGCCGCCGGTGACGTTGAGCCAGACGAAGAAGCTCATGCAGAACCGAGTGTGGGCGCTCCGCGCTCTTCATTGAAGTATGCCCGCCAAACCTCCGCGACGTCACGGGGTTCGCTCGGCTGGACATCCCTCATCAGCCTGTCGAGATAGTCTCGATAGTCGGCGTTCATCCCGGCGCGCGCCATCCTCCAGACCGCCCGATACGCCGGGTTACCAAGCAGGCCCCTGAGAGTCAGTTCGTCGGTGGCCCATCCTCGCGCGTCGAGCCGCTTGGCCCGGAACTGCAGGAACGAGTCCTCGTAGTTCCAAAAACAGGCGCACGCGAAAGAGTAGAACGCGAACACCCGTGCGCGTTCGCCTGGCCCGCCATCGAAGGCGTTGATGATGGTCTCGCTCAGGCCTGGCTCGGACATCTTCATCAGCATGTCGACCGTCCTGGCGCTGCGGCCCTGCTGCATCAGCGACTTCTGGTTTGCATTCGTCTGCCGCATCTGGAGCGCCAGGAAGGCGAACGACACGACGACGGCGACGCCGCTGACGAAACTTCCGATCGACGCCAGATCTGAAAGCGACATGACCACCCCCCACGTTGTTGCGGTCGATATAGCCCCATGCCGACATCTGGCGCACTTGCGCGTCCGGTTTGGGTCGAACCTCCCCGTTGGCGTCACGCCAGGAAGCGGACACAGTACGTGCGCCAAGCGAAGCCGAAGCCGCGCGATGGCGCGCAACGATTAGCGCTGGCCCGGAGGTATGTTGGACAGGCAAATTGCCCGGCGACGACGCTTGAAGTGGGTCATTGTGCAAACCCGCATTGGCGCCGTGTTCGCCATCGTCGTGAGCCTGTTTGCCGGTG
>DATKMZ010000156.1:0-13603 GCA_035541575.1 Caulobacteraceae bacterium
GGAATCTCGGGTGTCCGCACGGGGGTGATCTGCGGGTCGAGATATTCTGGCGGCCGCAATTTCGGCGGGCGCGGCTGATCGTGGTTGCCCGACACGCAGAACACCGGCTTGCGCAGCTGCGTCAGCAGCTCGCGCGCACGCTCGTGATTGTACGGCTCGGAGTCGCGAGTCAGATCACCGGCGACGAGAACGAAGTCGACCTCGGGCAACGCGTTGATTTCGGCGATGGCGGTCTCCAGCAACTCGACGCTGCGGTCGTACATCGTCGGCTCGTTGAGGATCGGCGGCGCGACCCATCCCGTCTGTGGGTTCGGCACGCATACGTGCGGATCGGTGATCAACACAAAGGTCGCCATGCCTCATTCCTCTAGATCGCCGCCGCACCTGCGTCCAGCGGCGCGACGCATGGCACAGGTGCGGCATGGCTCGACACCTCTCCGGCTAATCGAGATCCTGCCCGTCCATCCCGGCATTCTTGCGTGCCGTTCGCAGCAGTTCCTCGACCAATGGTGCAATCTTGGTCGGATCGTCGACCGGCTTGGTCACCGGACCGCGGTGCCAACCCTCGGCGACTCCGAGGATGCTGCCGGTGGCTTCGAAGACTCGCCCGGTGACATGTCCGGATTCTTTGCTCGCCAACCAGGTCACGATCGGCGCGATCCAGCGCGGGTGCAGGGCGGCTTTGTCCGCGTCGGTTCCGCGTCCCATACCGAGATCCTCGGTCATACGCGTCAGCGCGCCCGGAGCGACGGCGTTGACGGTGATGCCGTAGCGGCGCAACTCGCGCGCGGCGATGATGGTGAACGCCGCGATGCCCGCCTTGGCGGCGCCGTAGTTGGTCTGGCCCGGGTTGCCGTAGATGCCAGAGACCGACGAGGTGTTGATGATCCGCGCGTTCACCGGCGAGCCGGTCGCCTTGGATAGGTCCCGCCAGTAGGCCGCGGCGTGGTGCGACGGTGCGAAGGTGCCTTTCAGGTGCACCTTGATAACCGCGTCCCACTCCGCCTCGGTCATGTTGACCAGCATGCGGTCGCGCAGGATGCCGGCGTTGTTGATGACGACGTCAAGCTTGCCGAAGGTCTGCACCGCCTGGTCGATCATTCCTTTGGCCTGGGCGAAGTCGGAGACGTCGGCGCCGTTGGCCACCGCCTCGCCGCCGGCCGCCTTGATCTCGGCCACCACGTCGTGCGCAGGGCCGATGTCGGCGCCGGTGCCGTCGCGCGCGCCACCGAGGTCGTTGACCACCACCTTCGCGCCTTCCGCCGCCAGCATCAGGCAGTACTCGCGGCCGATGCCGCGCCCCCCGCCGGTGACGATCGCCACCCGCCCCTCGCAAAGTCCGCTCATGTCCGCCTGGCCTCCCGATCCGTGTCGCGGCGCCGCTGCGCCTGCCTGATTCCTCAGTCGTATCCGTCGGCGATCCGCGCCGTCCAGCTTGCCCCGGCGTGAGAGCAGCGTAACGGTGGCGCCGTCGAGCCTGCGCGACGTCGGGCCGGCGAGGGAGGACGATGCGATGACCTGGCACTACGCCTCGATGTGGGAGGCGATCGCGGACGCCGTTCCGGACGCGCCGGCGCTTGCTTGCGGCGACGTGCGCCGCACCTGGCGCGAGTTTGAAGACCGCGCCGCGCGCATCGCCGCGGGGCTCGAGGCGGCGGGGCTGGGCCGCGGCGCCAAGGTCGGCCTCTACGCCAGCAACTGCAACGAATACCTCGAAGCCCAGTTCGGGGTGTTCAAGACCGGCGGCTGCCCGGTCAACGTGAACTACCGCTACAGCGAGGCCGAGCTGGTCTACCTGCTCGACAACGCCGAGGCCGAGGCGCTCGTCTTCGACGCCCGCTTCGCGCCCCGCGTGGCGGCGATCCTGGATCAGCTGCCCGGGCTGAAGCTGCTCGTCTCCATCGACGACGGCTCGGGCGGCGAGCTGGCCGAGGCGGCCGACCTTGAGGCGGTGATCGCCGCCCACGCGCCAGCCCCGCGCCGGCCGCAGAGCGAAGACGACATCTACATGCTCTACACCGGCGGCACGACCGGCATGCCCAAAGGCGTGATGATGCGCCACGGCGACTTCAGCCTCGGCGTCACCGGCGCGCTCGCGAGCAGCCTGCGCGGCCTGCCGCCGCCGCCCACCGTGGACGAGCTGGTGCGACTGGTGAAGCAGCTCCATGCGCAGGGCGAGGCGCCGGTCAGCCTGCCGGCCTGCCCGCTGATGCACGGCACCGGCTGCTGGGGCGGCGCGTTCGGGCCGCACGCGCTGGGCGGCCTCGTCGTCACCATTCGCGCCGACGGGTTCGATCCCGACGCGATGTGGCGCGTGGTCGAGAAGGAGAAGGTCAGCGACCTCGTCATCGTCGGCGACGCCTTCGCCAAGCCGATGCTGCTCGCGCTCCGCGGCGCCCACGAAGCGGGACGCCTCCCGGACCTGACGGCGCTCCGGCGCATCATCTCGTCCGGCGTGATGTTCTCGCGCGAGGTCAAAGAGGGCCTTCTCGACCTCGCCGACGTCACCATCATCGACGTGATGGGGTCCACCGAGGGCGGCATGGGCTCCTCGGTGGTCAGCCGCGCGCAGCCACCCGGCCAGACGGCCCGCTTCATGCCCAATCCAGGCGTCAAGGTGTTCAATGCGCTCGATCGGGAAGTGGCGCCCGGCTCGGACGAGATCGGCATGATCGCCAGCGCCGCGGTCGCCCAGCTCGGCTACTACAAGGACGAGGCCAAGACCGCGCGGACGTTCCGCACCATCGACGGCGTCCGCTACTCGTTCCCGGGCGACTTCGCCAAGCTCGCCGCCGACGGCAGCCTGATCCTGCTCGGTCGCGGCTCGGTCTGCATCAACACCGGCGGCGAGAAGGTCTTCCCCGAAGAGGTCGAGGAGGCCCTGAAGAGCCATCCGGACGTGTTCGACTGCCTGGTCGTCGGCGTGCCCGACGAGCGCTTCGGCGAGCGGGTGACCGCGGTGATTTCGCCGCGCGAGGGCCGCGCCCTCGACGCGCCGGCGCTGATCGAATTCGCCCGCACCCGCATCGCCGGCTACAAGCTGCCGCGGCGCCTCGTGGTGGTGCCCCATGTCCAGCGCGCGCCCAACGGCAAGGCCGACTACAAGTGGGCGAAGGAAGCCGCGCTGGCGGACCTTGCGGCGGCGACGTAGCGCGCCCCTGCAGGTCCGCCGGTCGTCGCTAAGGTCGTGCCGACGCTGCAGCGGGAGAGCGCGACTTGAGGTTCATCCTCACGCCGAATTCGACCACGTCACCATCGACGGGCGATCCGTCTCGCGTCCAAGGGTCCATCCGCATCGTCGACGCCAGCGTTACGGCGGCCTCCGAGAAGCCGAGTCCGGCGGGGCTCGCTCCTTGCGATGCACAGTCGTGAAGGGCGCCGTCTTCGGCCACGACGCAGGAAACGACCGCGTAACCGGTGGAGATCCCCTTGGCCGACGCCTGGGGCGGAAACACTTTCAGTTCCTGCTCAGGATCGAAACCCGACACCCAATAGGGTGACGAGACCGTGTGGCCGGCGATCGCCCCCTCCCCAGGCGCCGGGAAGCGTATGGGGATGTCGACCCAGACGTCGGCATGATCTGGCGCCGTGGTCCATTGCGGCGCCACCCTGAATTTCGAAGCGAGCCGCAACGCCGCCGCGCCGAACCCACGATTGGCAGGCTCCTCCTTGATCAACTGACAGCCGGAAACCGAGCCTTTGCGCTCCACTTCGCAATGGGCGACCGCATACCCGGCTACGCCATGGGCCTTCGCGGGATAGGCCCTCGCGACCTCGTCATGGCTGACAGTGCTCGCCCAAACGGGGTTGTTCAGCATTGCGATCTTGCGCGTCACAAGAGGCGGCCCACCGAAGAGCGTCATGGTGGAGAGGGGACTCGGGTGTAGCGGGTCACCTTCGGCGACAGGACCCCCGTCTCGCGCCGCGCCCCAGTTGACCCTTTCCACACTGTCGGGCGGCTTGAACTCGACCGCTATGTTCATGAACGCCTCGATCGGGCCGTTCGGTCCCATCGCCGGCTTGACCTTGAAGGTCGGCCTCAATTCCAGCGCCGCTGCGCCAAAGCCGTGACGCTCTGGGGTCTCTGACGCGACCTTGCACCATTCGGCGAGGCCAAAGCGGTCGACATCGCAGGTGAGGACGACGTGGCCTGGAAGGCGTGTCTCATAAGCGTCGGACGGCCAGACCACCGCCCAAACGCCCAACGCGTTTGCGTCTGAAGGCGCCTCCACCGTCGCCACGGGGGGCGTCGAGGGGGATATTGGCGTTGGCGGCGAAGGAACCACCGTCAGCGGCGACACAGTGGTCGCCGGTGTTTGCCCGGCAGCCACCTCAGCGGCGGCGAGGATCGCCATCAAGCGCATGCGACAGGCCTTCCGTCTGGCTCTCGACGCCGTCTATGACGCGTCGCCGACTATATCTGCAACGGGGTCGCGAGCGGCGGCGGGCCGCCTACCGCGAAGCGGGCGCAGAACCGCTCCAGCCCCAATCTCGCAGCATGTCGGCCACGCCACGATGTCCCCGTCTTGGCACACCGCGCGGTCTGGCTTCCGTAAGTATCTGAAAAGGAAGGATGGTAGCTGGGGGCGGGCTTGAACCGCCGACCTGCGGGTTATGAATCCGCCGCTCTAACCAACTGAGCTACCCAGCCCCAACGCGCCGCCAGGACGAGGCGGCGGGTTATAGGGGAGGGCCCCTTCGCCTTCAAGCGGCGCCCAGCCGCAGCGCCACCTCCTCGCCGATCGCGAGCGACGAGGTGAGGCCCGGGCTCTCGATGCCGAATAGCGCCACGAGGCCGGGAAGGCCATGCGCCTCGGGGCCGTCGATGCGGAAGTCCGGCTGCGGCTCGCCGGGGCCGTGCAGCTTCGGCCGGATGCCGGCGTAGTCGGGGGCGAGGGCGCCGTCGGGCAGGCTGGGCCAGAACTTGCGGACGTAGGCGTAGAAGCCGGCGGCGCGGGCAGGGTCGACCGAATAGTCCTCGGTCGCGACGAACGCGAGATCGGGCCCGAACACCGCCTGGCCGCCGAGGTCCTTGCGATAGTGGGTGCCGAGCGCGCCCGGGATCGGCGGCGGGTAGATCAGCCGCTCGAACGGCGCCTTGCCGGCGAGCCGGAAGTAGACGCCCTTGCCGAGGTGGCGGGCCGGGATCTCCGTCGGCGGGAATCCCTCGATCTTCGCCGCCGCCGCCTGCGCCGAAAGGCCCGGCGCCGTGACGAGCTGGCGCGCATTCAGCGTCGCCGGGGCCTCGCCGCCCGCTTGCACCTCGAAGCCGCCGCCGGCGAGAGGCGCCGCGCCCTCGAACGGTGTCCCGAGCACCACCGCGCCGCCATGGGCCTCGATCTCGCCCTGCAGCGCCAGCATGTAGCCGTGGCTGTCGAAGACGCCGCTCTCGGGCGAGACGATCGCGGCCGCCGCGTTCAGCCCGGGCTCCAGCGCCATCGCCTGGGCGCCCGTCAGTTCGGCGATGCCCTCGACGCCGTTGGCCCGGGCCTGGGCGGCGATCGCCTCCAGGCGCGGGAGCTCGGCCCCGCTCGTCGCCACGACCAGCTTGCCGCACTTGCGGTAGGCCACCTTGTGCGCGTCGAGAAACGAATACAGACGCCGGCGGCCCTCGACGCAGAGCCGCGCCTTCAGCGAGCCGGTCGGATAGTAGAGCCCGCCGTGCACGACCTCGGAATTGCGCGACGAGACGCCCTGGCCGATCGCGCGCTCGGTCTCGAGCACGACGACGCTCCGGCCGCGGCGGGCGAGCGCGTACCCGCACGCAAGCCCCACCGCCCCTGCGCCGACGACGCAGGCGTCGAAGTCGAAATCGGTCATGGGGGCGCTATAGCGGGCGGATACTGCGCTGGGGAGACGTCGTGCGTCCTTCGAGACGCCATCCCTGACGGCGTCCAGGACGGCTCCTCAGGCTGGCGAGCGATTGTGACGCCCCACCGATCTTCGTCATGGTGAGGAGCGCCGCCAGGGCGCGTCTTGAACCACGCACCGTGCCTCAATCGGCCGCCCGGCGCGCCTCAGTGGGCCACTTCCGGCTCGCGCGCGGTGACAGGCGGCGCGGAAGGCGTCTTGTCCCACTCGGCCCACAGCTTCGCTTCCACCGCTTTCGCCGCCGCCATCGCCGCTTCCTTGACGTGGCCGAAGCCGCGGATCTGGTCGGGGACGGACGCGATCCGCACGGCGAGCGGCAGGCGCTCTTTCGAAAGACCGGCGAGCAGGCGATCAAGGCCCGCCTCGTAGTCGGCCAGCAGCCGCCGCTCGGCCTTGCGCTCGGCGGTCATCCCGAACACGTCCAGCGGGCCGCCGCGCAGGCCCTTGAGCCGCGCCAGCAGAGGGAAGCCCCAACGCAGCATCCAGGCGCCGAAGGCGCGCTTCTTCAGGTGGCCGGCGTCGTCACGGCCGCTGAGCAGCGGCGGCGCCAGGAGCACCTTCGCCTTGCCGCCCCTGAACGTCTCACCCAACGCGGCCTGGAAGCGGCCGTCGGAATAAAGTCGGGCGACCTCGTACTCGTCCTTGATCGCCATCATCCTGTAGAGCGCCACGGCGACCGCGCGGGTCAGCGCCTCGGACCCCAGCGGCGCCTCGGCCGCTCGCGCGGCGGAGACCTTCTGCGCGTAGCGCGCGGCGTAGGCCTCGTCCTGGTAGTGCGCCAACTCGGCGGTGCGGTGGGCGATCAGCTCGTCGAGCGGCATCGTCTGCGGCTTCGGCTCCGGCGTGTGCGCCGGTTTGCGCTGGCCGGGATCGAACGCGGCGATGCGGCCGAGTTCGAAGGCCTGCAGGTTCGCCTCGGTCTCGACGCCGTTGAGGTTGATGGCGCGGTAGAGTGCGCGCGCCGAGACGGGCACCAGGCCCTTCTGCCAGGCGAAGCCCAGCATGATCATGTTGGCGTAGATCGCATCGCCCAGCTTCTCCTCGGCCATCTCGACCGCCGGGCAGCCGTCGTAGCTCTTCGACGCCGCCGCGATTCGCCGCGCCATCGCCGGGCCGTCGAACTGGGCGTCGCGGTCGAACACAAGGTCGGCGGTGGGCTGGAAGTCGGCGTTGCCGACCGCGTCGGTGCGGTCCTTGGCGTAGAGCGCCAGCGCCTCGGGGCCGGCGGCGACCAGCAGGTCGCAGGCGATCAGCACATGGGCGCTGGCGGCCGGTACGCGCCCGCCGATCGGGGTGTCCTCGGTCGAGCCGAGCCGCACGTGGCTGAAGACCGCGCCGCCCTTCTGCGCCAGCCCCGTCATATCGACCGACGAGGCCGCCAGCCCGTCGACGTGCGCGGCCATCGCCAGGATCGAGGCGGTGGTCGTGACGCCGGTGCCGCCGATGCCGGTGAAAATGATGTTCTTCACCCCCTCGAACGCCGGGATGGTCGGCATCGGGGTCGAATCGGCGGTCAGCGCCGGCAGGTGGTGCGCGTGGGCGTTCTCGGCGCCCTCCAGCGTTACGAACGAGGGGCAGAAGCCCTCGAGGCACGAGTAGTCCTGGTTGCAGGTCGACTGGTCGATCCTGCGCTTGCGGCCGAACTCGGTCTCCAGCGGCTCGATCGAAACGCAGTTCGACGCTCGCGAGCAGTCGCCGCAGCCCTCGCAGACCAGCGGGTTGATGAAGACGCGCTTCGTCGCCTGCGGCATCAGCCCGCGCTTGCGCCGGCGGCGCTTCTCGGTCGCGCAGGTCTGGTCATAGATCAGCACGGTCACGCCGGGCGTCTTCCGAAGCGCGCGCTGCACCGGCATCAGCTCCGACCGCGGCTTCACTTCGACGCCCGGAGCGAGGTCTGTGACGTGGGCGTACCGCTCGGGCTCGTCGGCGACGACGACGGTCCTGGTCACGCCTTCGGCCGCGAGCTGACGCGTGATCTGGGCGACCGAGAAGCCGCTCTCCGGGTGCTGGCCCCCGGTCATCGCCACGGCGTCGTTGTAGAGCAGCTTGTAGGTGATGTGGCTTCCCATCGCGACCGAGGCGCGGATCGCCAGCGAGCCGGAGTGGTTGTAGGTGCCGTCGCCGAGGTTGGCGAAGACGTGGCTTTCGTCGGTGAACGGCGAGGCGCCGGCCCAGGTCAGGCCCTCGCCGCCCATGTGGCTGGTGAGGTCGGTCTGCGGGTCGGAGAAGCTCGCCATGTAGTGGCAGCCGATGCCAGCCAGCGCCCGTGAGCCTTCCGGCAGCCGGGTCGAGGTGTTGTGCGGGCAGCCGGAGCAGAAGAACGGCTTGCGCACCTGCTCGGCGCCCAGCGTCACCGCCGCCATGCTGGAGGCGGAAACGCGGGAGAGGAAGTCGTGCACCCGCTCCATGTGCGCGCCCGGCGGCAGCCGGTCTGCGATCGCCAGCGCCACTTCGGCGATCGAGAGCGAGCTCAGCTGCGAGAGCAGCGGGTGGCCCTGCTCGTCCACCTTGCCGATCACCTTCGGCTGCGCGTGCGCCGGCAGGTCGTAGAGCGCGGCGCGCACCTGGCCCTCCAGCAGCGGGCGTTTGTGCTCGACCACCATCAGCGTCTCGAGCCCGCGCGCGAAGGCCCGGATCCCGGTCGGCTCCAGCGGCCAGGGCATTCCGACCTTGTAGATCGCGATGCCCAGACCCGCGGCCTCGGCCGCGCCGATCCCCATCGCGGCGAGCGCTTCCATCACGTCCTTGTAAGCCTGGCCGTGCGCGGCGATGCCCAGCCGGCGGCGGGGACCCGAGAGCACCGAGCGGTCGATGCTGTTGGCCCTGGCGAAGGCGAGCGCGGCCGGGAGCTTGTAAAGCCGCAGCCGCCGCTCCTTGTCGAGTGGCTGGTCCTTCAGCCGGATGCCGACGCCGCCGGCCGGGAGCGAGAAGCCCTCGGGACTGCGGAACTGGTGGCGGGCCAGATCGACGTCGATCGTGACGCCGCTATCCATCGTGTCGGCCAGCGCGATCATGCCGACCCAGAGGCCGGAGAAGCGCGACAGCGCATAGCCGATCAGGCCGTAGTCGAGCACCTCCTGCACGTCGGCCGGCGCCAGCACCGGCATCTCGGCGTCCTGGAACGCGAACTCCGATTGCGAGGGCAGAGTGGACGACTTGCAGGCGTGATCGTCGCCGGCCACCGCCAGCACGCCGCCCTTCGGCCATACGCCGGCGAAGTTGGCGTGCTTGAACGCATCGCCGGTGCGGTCGACGCCCGGCGCCTTGCCGTACCACATGCCGAAGACGCCGTCGTAGCGGGCGCCGGGGAAGAGGTTCGCCTGCTGGCTGCCCCAGACGGCGGTCGCGGCGAGGTCCTCGTTGAGGCCTTCCTTGAAGACGACGTCGGCCGCCTTGAGGTGCTTCTCGGCGCGGTGGGCCTGCTGGTCGAGCCCGCCGAGCGGCGAGCCGCGATAGCCGGAGACGAATCCCGCCGTCTTCAGCCCGGCGGCCAAATCGAGACGGTGCTGATCCAGCAGGATGCGGATCAGCGCCTGCACGCCGGTGATGAAAACGCGACCACGCTGGAGCAAGAATTTGTCGTCAAGCGTGACTTCTGCGTGCCGCATGGCAATTTTTCTCCCGAGCGCACTTCCGGCGCACTTCGCAAGAACATATAAGGCCGCTTAGCGCCTTGCCAAAGTCATGCCCGTGAACGGCCCGGCTGCGGCAATTTCCATGTAGGCTACCATGGAGCGGAGGGAAAAACTTGTCTGATGTCCTCGACTCGGTCGATGCCCGCATCCTGGACCTGATCCAGCACGACGCCAGCCTGTCGGTCGCCGAGATCGCCGAGCGCGTCGGCCTGTCGTCCAGCCCGTGCTGGCGGCGGATCAAGCGGCTGGAGGACGAAGGGATCATCCAGCGCCGCGTCACCATCCTCGACCGCGAGAAGCTGGGCCTCAGCTTCGAGGTCTACTGCACGGTGAAGCTCTCGCTGCCGACCAAGGACAACCTCGAGACCTTCGAGCAGTCGGTGCTGCGCTGGCCAGAGGTGGTGCAGTGCGCCACCGTCACCGGCGCGGCCGACTACGAGCTCAGGATCGTCACGCGCGACATGCACGCCTTCGACGACTTCCTGCGCGACAAGATCCTCTCGCTCGGCCTCGTCTCCAACATCGAGAGCCGCATCGTGGTCCGTTCGGTCAAGAACGCCACCACCGTCCCCCTCGGCCTGATCAGCCCGCACGTGCCGGTGCGGGTCTAGGCCGTGCATTCATAGCGTTTGAGGCAGGCCAGGCTGCGAGCGTTGGGGGTTAGCGGACATTGTTGTCCGCAGGTCCCTCGGCCCTATGAAGAACGTTCGCCTTGCCCGTTGCTCCGCGCGGTAGCTACGGTCCTAGCGGCACCAGCATGTCCGACGTCTTCATCTCCTATGCGCGATCCACTGCGAAACAGGCCCAGGCGGTCGCGGAGGCGTTGCGCGGGCTCGGCTACAGTGTCTGGATCGACGATGACCTGCCGGCGCATCGCACCTACAGCCGGGTGATCGAGGAGCAGATGACGGCGGCCAAGGCGGCGGTGGTCATCTGGTCGGCGGACGCGGCGCAGTCGGAGTGGGTGCTATCGGAGGCCAACCGGGCGCGCGAGGACCGCAAGCTCGTCCAGGTCACCACCGACACGGCCCGGCTGCCCATGCCGTTTGACACGATCCAATGCGCTGACCTGGAAGGTTGGAGCGGCGACCTGGACGCGCCAGGCTGGCGGAAGGTCGTGGCCAGCATCGCCGAGCTGCTCGGCGACGCGCCCCGACCCACCGCGACGGCGGTCCGCAGTCGGTCGATCTGCGTGCTGCCCTTCGCCAACATGAGCGGCGATCCTGAGCAGGAGTACTTCGCCGACGGCGTGAGCGAGGACATCATCACCGACCTTTCCAAGGTGTCGGCCCTGGGGGTCACCGCCCGCAACACCGCCTTCACGTTCAAGGGTGGAAGTGTCGACGTGCGGCGAGTGGCGCGGGAGGTCGGGGCCACGCATGTTCTCGAGGGGAGCGTCCGCAAGTCCGGCGGCCGCGTGCGGATCACCGCCCAGTTGATCGATGGGGCCACCGGCAACCACCTTTGGGCCGAGCGCTATGACCGCGACCTCGACGACATCTTCACGCTGCAGGACGAGATCTCGCAGGCCATCGTCCAGGCTCTGAAGCTGAAGCTGCTGCCGGACGAGAAGGCGGCGATCGAGGATCGCGGGACGGACAATGTCGAGGCCTACGACCTCTACCTGCGCGGCCGAGCGCTCTACAACACGATGTCGCCGCCGGAACTCTACCGCTCCGTCGACCTCTTTCGCCGGGCCACCGCCCTCGATCCATCGTTTGCGGCGGCCTGGGCGACCCTCGCGAGCGCGCTCGCAACCGGCTTCATGTTCTTCCCCGAGATCGCCGCAACCGCGCGCCCGGAAATGGAAGACGCCTTCGCGCGCGCCACGAGGCTTGCGCCCCACCTGCCAGTCGTCCTCAGAAGTCGGGTGGTGCAGGCTTTGCGTCGATATGATTGGGCGGACGCTGCTGAAGCTCTAGCCGCCCTGGGCATGCCCCGAACCTTCCCGGAAGGAAACGTCCCAGGCGGCGCAATGGTGCTTTGCGGACTTGGTCGGCTGCAGGACGCCCTGACGCAAGGGTTCTTGGACCGACACGCCGACCCCCTCACGCTCGGCATTTCGTTCAACCTGCAGTTCGTGCTGGACGCCGCCGGCCGGTTCGACGAGGCCGAGGCCGAATATGAGCGCAGCAGGGACCTGCGCGGCGAACGCGGGGGGATCGAGTGGCGCGCCGTAGCCCGCATGATGGCGCTTGGCGACCATGAGGGCTTGAAGCGGCGTCTCGTTGCAGGTTTCGAACAGGACGACGTCTTCAATGCTCATATGCCCGGCCTGCTGAAGGTTGTCGGTGACCCGGCTAAGGCGTTGGCGGTCGTCCGCACGGCTATCGACGATCCAGCCAACCAAGGCTTGACCTTGAGCATGATCGCCTCCTTTGCAGCCTACTACGGCGACGACGCGCTCGCGCTGACGGCCCTGAACCGCGCTTTCGTCGAGCGGCGCAACCTCGGCATGGTCGAGATCTGGAGCCCTGTGTTCAAACGCCTCCGCCAGGATCCCCGGTTCAAGGACATCGTGCGCGGCGTCGGCCTCGCCGACCACTGGCGCAGGACCGGAAACTGGGGCGACTTCGCGCGGCCCGTCGGCGAAGACGACTTCGAGCTGCTGTGAGCTGCCGCCCTTGGGCCGGACGGGGAAGGTCCGACTTGGTCGCGAGCCGCCGATAGGGTGATCCCAGAAAGCGCACGTTCAGCGACAGGCGCGGTGCGCTCGCCTAGGGTCTCCCAGCATTTTTCAACGGGTGGGGGCCTTCTTTCATGTCGCTTTCTGATCTTGCGTCGCTGGGCAGCTTCGTCAGCGGCGTCGCCGTGCTCGCGTCGCTGGTCTACCTCGCTGTCCAGACCAACCAGAACATCCAACACACGCGCGCCCTCATTCACCAGGGTTCCGCTGCACGCACCACCGCCATCCGGCTCGGTTTGATGGACCGCGAACGCGTGGCGGCTTTCCTAGAGGGAAATGGCCAAGAAGCGACTGCCGAGGCTGTGCGCCAATTCCAGTTCATTCTTCAGTGCCGCACTGCGCTTGACGCTCTAGAAGACCACTACCTTCAACACCAGGCGCACCTCGTGAATCCCGAACAACACGCTCGCGCGAGGGAGGACTTCCGCTCGTTGTTCTCGCTGCCCGGCGTGCGCGGATACTGGAACCAGGTTCGGGAAGCCGAGAGCCGCGCCGCCCCTGGCTTTGGCGCGTTCGTCGACAGCCTCTGCAACGCAGATCCGAGCAGCTAGAGAAACGGACGGGGGCGAGGGTTCGCGCCACTGCGACAAGTGTCGACTTTGGGTCGCACCTGGGCGTTGCATCGCAGCCGACACCGGACCTTCGCCCGAACTACCAACAGCTAGGCGACGCAGACGTTGGGGACCGCGACCTTTTGGAAGAGGTGCATGGAAGTTCGGCGGCAGGTCCGGCTGCGCGATCCCGCTCCAGCCCGGGTAGAAAAGAGCGCGCCGCCCCGCAATGCCTGCCGTCAGCGCCGCGAGCAGACGGCGCGGGTCAGCGAGCGTCATGCTGCCGAAGCCGACGTAGATCGGCGGCTCGCCGGCGTCGAGGAATGCGGCCAGGGAATCGGGCGGCGTCCAGTCGGTCGTCGGCTTCGCCCAGAGCCCGCAGACTGCGGCGTTCGCCGGCCAGTCGGCAGGTCGCGGCACGAGGCTTGGCGAGAAGCCGTAGAGCGCCGGATTGTCGGTCCACACCCGCCGTCCAGTCGAAAGACCGACCTCTCGGCGCGCGGCGTTGGTCGCGCGCGCGAAGCTTCGCCAGACGAGGCCATTGGCTATGCGGTGCGTCAGCCGGTTCGCCCAGGCCGGCCCGCCCGGCGGAAAGAACGGCGAGGCGAACGCGGCTGTCGGCGTGATCGGGAACATGGCCGCGCCGACGCCAGGCACGCCGAGCTTCTCGGCCGCCGAGAAGCCGACAAAAGCCGCGAGACCGCCGGCGATCACCACATCGCAGCCCGCGCCGTGTTCCAACGCCAGCTTGAGCCAGGCGGACGTGTTGTCGTTGACGACGCGGGCCAGGGCCGCCGCTGAGTTGGCGTTGCCAGTCGTTCCGGCGGCGCCGAGCGGCGCGCGGACAGCGCCCGGCAGGA
>DATKMZ010000157.1:0-17548 GCA_035541575.1 Caulobacteraceae bacterium
CGGCCGCGGCATCTACGAAGGTCCGGGCATCTCGATAAAGCTCTCGGCGCTGCATCCGCGCTACGCGCGCCAGCAGCTCGAGCGCGTGCAGGCCGAGCTCTATCCGCGGCTGAAGGAGCTCGCGCTGCTGGCCCATCAGTACGACATCGGGCTGAACATCGATGCCGAGGAGGCCGACCGGCTGGTGCTGTCGCTGAAGCTGCTGGACCGGCTGGCGCGCGAGGCGGCGCTGGGCGGCTGGACCGGGCTTGGCCTCGCCGTGCAGGCCTACCAGAAGCGCGCCGTCTTCGTGATCGACTGGCTGATCGACCTGGCTCGCCGCAGCCGGCGGCGCCTGATGGTGCGGCTCGTGAAGGGCGCCTACTGGGACAGCGAGATCAAGCGCGCCCAGGTGGGCGGGCGGCCGGACTATCCGGTGTTCACCACCAAGCCGGCCACCGACGTCTCCTACCTCGTCAGCGCCGAGCGCCTGATCGCCGCCGCGCCGCACCTCTACGGCCAGTTCGCCACCCACAACGCCCACACCCTCGCCGCCGTGCGCCGGCTCGCCGAGCGGCGCGGCGTGCGCTGCGAGCGCCAGCGGCTGCACGGCATGGGCGAGGCGCTGCACGGCGCGGCGACCCAGCGCTGGTCCGACTGGCCGCTCAGGGTCTACGCACCGGTCGGCGGCCACGAGGACCTGCTGCCCTACCTGGTGCGCCGGCTGCTCGAGAACGGCGCCAACACCTCGTTCGTCCATGCGCTGCTCGACGACGACGTTGCGCCCGAGGTCGTCGCCGGCGACCCGCTGGCCGCTGTCCGCGCGCTGCCTGGGCCGCACCCCCGGATCCCGAAGCCGCGCGACATCTTCCTGCCCGAGCGCCGCAGCGCGGCGGGGGTGGATCTCAGCGTCGCCGCCGAGCGCGACGGGCTGACGGCGGCCGTGGCAGCGCTCGACGCCGCCGGCCTGCAGCCAGCGCCGGCCGACGCCGCCAAGCCCGACATCGATCGCGCGTTTGCAGCGGCCCGGGCCGCGCAGGGTGCGTGGGACGCGGCTGGGGGAGAGGCGCGGCGGGACGTGCTGGTCAGGGTGGCCGACGCGATGGAGGCGCGACTGCCGCAGCTCGTCGCGCTGCTTGCCCGCGAGGCCGGCAAGACGCTCGTCGACGGCGTCGCCGAGGTGCGCGAGGCGGCGGACTTCTGCCGTTACTACGGCGCCATCGCCGCACGCGAGTCCGCCGGGCCACGTCCCTTGCCAGGCCCCGTTGGCGAAACCAACGCCTTGGAACTCCACGGCCGCGGCGTCTTCGTCGCGATCAGTCCCTGGAACTTCCCGCTCTCGATCTTCACCGGCCAGATAGCAGCGGCGCTGGCGGCGGGAAACGCCGTGGTCGCCAAGCCGGCCGAGCAGACGCCGCGCATCGCAGCCGAGGCGGTGCGGCTCTTCCACGGCGCCGGCCTCGATCCGCGCCTGCTGGCGCTGACGCCGGGCGACGGCGAGAGCGTCGGCCAGGCGCTGATCGCCCACGAGGGCTGCGACGGCGTCGCCTTCACCGGCGGCACGGACACCGCCTGGTCGATCAACCGCAGGCTCGCCGCGCGCGACGGTCCGATCGTCCCCTTCATCGCCGAGACCGGCGGCCTCAACGCCATGTTCGTCGACACCACGGCGCTGCGCGAGCAGGTGATCGACGATGCGATCCTCTCGGCGTTCGGCTCTGCCGGGCAGCGCTGCTCGGCGCTACGGCTGCTGATCGTCCCCGACGAGACGGCTGATGCGCTGATCGAGGGCCTCGCCGGCGCCATGGACGCGCTCGTGCTCGGCGATCCGGCCGATCCGGCGACCGACGTCGGGCCGGTGATCGACGCGGCCGCCAAGCGCGCGCTCGAGGCCCACGCCGCAAGACTGGCCAGAGACGCCAGGGTGGTCCGCCGTCTGGAGGCGCCTGGCGGGCTCTTCTTCCCGCCGGTCCTCGCCGAGATCCCCAACGCCCGGTTTCTGACCCGCGAGGTGTTCGGCCCGATACTGCACGTGCTGCGCTATCCGCCGGGCGGCCTCGAGGCGGCCGCCAGAGCTCTGGCGGCGACGCGCTATGGGCTGACTCTCGGCGTGCATAGCCGGCTCGAGAGCTTCGCGGACGAGGTTCGGGCGCTGGTTCCCGCCGGCAACTGCTACGTCAACCGCTCGATCATCGGCGCGGTCGTCGGCGTGCAGCCGTTCGGGGGCGAAGGGCTCTCAGGGACGGGTCCGAAGGCCGGCGGGCCTTACGCGCTGACCCGCTTCGCGGTCGAGCGCGTCGTCAGCGTCAACACCGCCGCCCAGGGCGGCGATCCGGCGCTCTTCAACCTCTGACCGCGGGTTCGCGGTTCACTCGCAGTAGACCCGCACCTTGGCGCGGTCGCTGTCCACGTCGACCTTGAAGTCGGCAAGGTGCTCGATCAGCTCGTCGAGGTTTTCCGGCCTGAGCTGGTTGATGTCGAACGGGATCCCCTCGCGCGCCATCGCCCGGTTCACTTCGTCCCGCGCCTGGGGCGGGATCAGGGCGCTGAGGCGGACGCCGGCGCGCAGCAGCTGCATCGGCACGCGCACGTTGACCTTGGTGCGGCCCTCGCCGCCGTTGTCGTCGTCCTCGACCTCGACGCGGAAGTACTTCGGCCGGTTGGCGCGCGTCGCGGGCTCGGTGTTGAGCGCGGGCGCCGTGCTGCTGCGGTCCATCGCCGAAAGCAGTTTTTCAGCCTCGTCGGCGGTTATCGTTCCCTCGGCGAGCATGCCGAGGATGCGGCGGCGGTCGTCATTCATGAGACGGGCCTTTCTCTCTAGAGGATGTGGATCAGGACGACGGCGTCGGGGCTCTCGACGTCGACATCGGTCCCGGAAAGGGCGAGCAGCGTGCGGCCAAGCGCAACGGCGACGCGGAAGGGATTGAGGCCGCGCGTATGTGGCGCGAACAGCAGGAGCGGACAGGCGACCAGAGCGAACGGCGCCAGGACCACCCAGAGCGGCGTCAGCGGCAGCCACAGCCGCACGACTGTTCGCTTGGGCTTCGCGGCGGCCGGCCCCGGCGGCGCTGGCGACTTCAGGAGCTGTGGCGAGGTGGTCGGCGCCCCCTGTACGCCGCGCGCGTCCCGCACCGCCGAGCGAAGCTCGTTGCGAAAAGCGGCCAGGCTCATCTCGTTTCTCCCAGGGCGGCGATGGCTTCCTCGGCGGTGATCTCGCCGCTCGCGAGCCGGTCGAGCACTTCCGAACGGGCAGGGGCGGGACTCTCGTCCACGAACTCCAGGCTGGCGGCGATCCGGTTCAGCCGCGCCTTTACGGTCGGGTAGCTGACGCCGAACATCTGCTCCATCTCCTTGATCGAGCCGTGGCTGCGCACGAACGCGGCGACGAACACCTGGTCTTCGGCCGAGAGCCGCGCGAGCTGCGGCGGCGCGAACGCGCCCTCGATCGCAATTCCGCGGTCCGCCAGGCGCACCCGCTCGATCACGAACGGGGCGCCGCCGGTGAGGCGGGTCAGCTCTTGCCAATCGTGAGGTTCAAGGTCGGACATCGGCAGACATCAATTTTCTTAATTCCATCATTAAGATTTATGACCTCGGTGTCAAGCGGATCCTGAAAAATCGTCTCAGTCGCAGACAAACGACGCTGGGCCGCATCGACCCGCAACGGCGCTATCGTCGCCGGCAGGCTGGGGTTTTGGCGCTGAGCCGGCGCTCGTGAACAGCCAAGGCTCGGACGGCCTCGACGACTTGCTGCCCACCACGCTGTTTGTCGATCACCTGCTCGTGCGCGCCGTGATCGGCGGCAAGGCCTGCTGGCTCGATGGAACCCGCAGCCGGTCGATGGACGCAATCGCCATAGCAGCGCAGCCCAACGGGGCGGGACTCGTCCGCTTCGACCCGCCGCCGCCGCCAAGGCGATCGACCCGGAAGTGGGGGTCACTTATTCGCGCATCGGCGTGGCGCCCTAGTCGGCTCTGCGCTTAATGGCTGACACAAGCCTGTCAGCGTGCGATGTTCTCCCAAAGTTGGGAGATGCCAATGTCTGACGAAAAGAAACCGGCCGAAACCGAGACCGACCACTTCCAGGAGCATCTGAAGGGCGAACACCCTCAGGCCAAGAAGGGGGTCAAGGACGCCGGCGGAATCGTGTCGAGCGCTGGCGGCGAGCTGATCGACGGCCGCATCGCCGACATCACTGACGGCGACCGCTAGGCCCAGACGCCGCGCCGGACGACGGGCGCCTCCCGCACGGGAGGCGCCCACGCCCCTTTCTGTCATAGGGAAGGGGCGTTCTTGTGCGCGAGCCATGCCTCGCGCGTCAGCAGCCAGGTCACCTTGACGCCCTCGCCGTAGACGTAGCGGCGCGGCGTGCGATCGACGATCGTGGCGCCTTGCTTCTGCTTGATCCGGTGCGAGGCGAGGTTGATCTCCGCGTTGTTGAGCCACAGGTGTGGCCAGCCGAGCTCGATCAGCGCGTAGTCGGTCACGCGGTCGGCCGCCTCGGTCATCAGGCCCTGGCCCCAGTAGGCAGGATCGAGCCAGAACCCGCGCTGGTCGCGGGTCTCGCCGTCGTCGGCCCAGAGTACGATGAGGCCGATCGGCTCGTCGTCGCCGCCCTTCAAGGTTATCGCCCAGTGGCTCTTCTCGCGGGCCGCCATCTCGCGGCTCATCCGCCGCCAGTGCTCGGCCGCGCCGTTCTCGGGGTAGGGCCAGGGGATTTCGCCGTGCAGGTAGCGGACCACCTCCCATTGCGGGAAGCGCCGCTGGGTGGCCGGAATGTCGCTCTCGCGCGGCGGACGCAGGATCAGTCGCCGGGTCTCCAGGACCGGCGTCGGCGGCATCCGCAGATGCTCGGAGAACGGTTTCTCAGGTTCGCTCATGGTCGTCGCTCGTCGGGTTTGGCCTGACGGGACGGGGAGCTGGATGTGCGGATGCGCCAGAGCCCCGGCCGTCGCGGCGGGGCTTGGGGAGGTAGATCGCGGCTAGTCGGCGAGGACGCGCGCGATCGAACTCCCGCCCCGTGGGCGGACGTTCGAATTCGAGGCGCTACCTTGGCCGAACCGTCGCATGGGCGCGCCCTTACCCGGGCGGCGCGCGGAAGTAAACGCCGGCGCTTCCGCTGGTGGGCGACCTGGCGTAGCGTTGCGCCGGCCTTCGAGGAGAGGACTTCGGTGTCTTGAGGCGCGCAGGCAGACCCTGAACCCGCCGCCGACGCGGCGATCCGGGCGTCCCGCGGCGCCCAGCCTCCTTTCGACGGACATCCCATGCCCACGATTACTTCCCGCGACTATGCGGGCCTGCACGACTTCCGCGCTATGCAGGCGCTCGCCCAAACGATCTGGAACTTCGACGCCCGCCACCACATCGGCGGCCTCGCCTGGGAGCGCTTCGAGCACGTCGGCCGCGAGCCCGAGTGGCCGACCCGGCTGTGGCTCGAAGAGGGCCGCGTCGTCGCCTGGGCCTGGCTCTATGAGCACGACCCGGACGTCCTCTACTTCCAGGTCCATCCCGACCGCCCGGCGCTGTTGGACGAGGCGCTGGACTGGTTCGAGCGCGTCGCGGACGCGGACGAGCTCGAGGTCATGGTGTCCGAGCGCGAACACCGGCTGCGCCGGGCGCTGGTGGCGCGCGGCTTCACAGCCAGGCCACATGCGCCCTACGGTCTCTCCAATCGCCGCGATCTGACCGATCTGCCCGAACTGGCGCTGCCGCCCGGCCATCGCGTGCGGTCGATGGCCGAGACGCCGGATCCAGATCGCCGCGCCGCCGCTCATCGCGCCGCCTGGTCCCGCATCTCCGGCCGCGAACACCTGCCGCCAGGGCTGTCGCGCGTGACCGGCGAGAGCTACCGCCAGGTCATGGCCGCCTGGCCGTACCGCCCTGACCTCGACTGGGTGCTGGAGGCGCCGGACGGGCGCTGGGTCGCCAACTGCTGCGTCTGGCTCGACGAGGCGCACGGCGTGGGCAATTTCGAGCCGGTGGGCGTCGACGCCGATCTGCGCCGGCGCGGGTACGGCTATGCGGTGTGCCTTGCGGGCCTGCACGCCCTGAGGGCCGCCGGCGCGCGCTGGGCGACCGTCGGCTCGCGCGGCGATGACGACTACCCGGTCCCGCGCCGGCTCTATTTCAAGCTAGGCTTCCGCACCTACGCCGCCTCGCAGGTCTATGGCCGCAAGCGCCGCGCCTGAGCGACAAGATTTTGCGTGTCTCACCGCGCCCGGCCCACAGGCGCACGTCATGCGCGAATCGTGGCGAATCGGCAACGCTGCGTAGGTAAAGCTGGACTCGGGGGAACAGTCCACAGCATTGTGGATTAAGTTAACCGATGGGAGGCGGAGCCTTGGCGCAGCGCCCGGGCTTCGGGTCTTCCATGCCTGAACGGGATGTGCCGTCATGTCCGCAAGCCACGTAGTCGCGTTCCCATCACTCAGCGAGGGCGAGTCCCCGGGCGACCGCCTCCGGCGCCTGCAGACCGAGGCCCGCGCCCTGGCGCGCGAGCACGTCGAGTTGCTCGCCGCGACCCTGGCCGACGTCTCGCGCCTCTCGGGCGAAATCGCCCAGGGCGGCGACGCCTATCCGGTCGGCGTGCGCGAGCTGTCGCGACGCCTGGTGGAAGAGACGGTCAAGCACTCGCTGACGCTCACCGCGATCCTCGAACGCGCCTGACCCCCTAGATATCGCGTACGATTGGCGTTCGACCCCAAAAGACGCTAAGCTTCGCGCCGGGGGGTAGATCGGAGCGCCATGCGCGGATTGGCCCTCACAGCTTTTGCCCTGATGGTCGCCGGCGCCGGTCACGCCGCTGTCGATACCGCTGCGTTGCGTCCCGCGGGTGACTGGCGCCTCAGCGAGGTGGGCGGCAAGGTCGCCTGCACGCTGACTTTCACACGGCAGACCAGCTTCGCCGGGTTCGAGCTGAAGGCCCCGCTCGCGTGCCGGCGGGCGTTCCCGGCGCTGAAGTCGGTGGCCGCCTGGGCGCTCGACGACAAGGGCGGCATCGTGCTCTCCGACGCGCGCGCCCAACCGATCATCACCTTCCCGGTGCAGCCGAAAGGTCCCTACGAGGCCAGGGCGCCTGACGGTCGGACCTGGCGGCTCGAGCCGATCAAGGGTCCCGCGGCCGCGCCGGATCAGGCTCCCATCGAAGCCGCGCCGCCGGCCGGCTGAGCCAACACCGATCTGCTGAAGGGTTTCGCGCCGCCCCGCCCCGCGATAAGACCGGCCCATGTCCCAGCGGGAAACACCGACCGAGGTCTTCAAGCGCGCGCTCGCCCACGCGGCGCGCTCGCTCGCCGAACAGCCCGACCTCGAGGTCGTGTTCTCGGGCGACGGACCGAGCCTCACGGGCCACCGCGCGGTTCTGCCGCACCCGCCGCGCGAGCTCTCCGGCCCCGAGACCACCCGCATCCGTGGCCTCGCCGACCAGCTCGCGCTGCGCGTCGCCCACCACGACGACGCAGTTCACGGCCGAACGCGGCCGAAGTCCGTGGAGGGCGCGCAGGTCTACGACGCGCTCGAGCAGGCGCGGATCGAGGCGATCGGGGCCAACGCGCTCGGCGGCGTGCGCGAAAACCTCGCGGCGGTCTTGGAGCACACGGCCCAGCGCAAGGGCTTCGACCATCTCGTCGACCCCGCCGCCGCGCCGATCGCCGACATCATCGCGCTGATGGCGCGCGAGCGGTTGACCGGCGAGCCGCCGCCGCCGGCCGCCCGGGCGTTGGTCGACGCGTTCCGCGAGCAGATCGAGGCCAAGGCAGGCCCCGATCTCGACCGGCTGACCGGCAGCATCGAGGACCAGAAGGCGTTCGCCCGCATCGCCCGCGCCATCGTCCGCGACATGGAGCTTGGCGACGACCTCTCCGACGCGCCCGACCAGGACATGCAGGACGACGAGAGCCAGGACGGCGAAGCCGAGGCGTCCAACGAGGGCGAAGGCGAGGGCGAGGACCAGTCGCCGCAGAGCGCCACGCTCGACGACAGCGAGAAGTCGCACCGCGAGTCCGAGACCGCCGAGAGCACGCTGACCGAGACGGAGGAGGACGAGAACGCCGAGCCGTCCGACGAAGAGCTCGAGACCGGCGACGGCGAGCGTCCCGCCCGGCCCGACCTGAAGGACTCCGGCAAGCCCGAGCCAGCGTACAAGATCTACACGACGCACCACGACGAGGTGACCTCAGCCGAGGAGCTCTGCGACAACGAGGAATTGACGCGGCTGCGCGCCTACCTCGACCAGCAGCTGGCGCACCTCTCAAATGTCGTCGCGCGACTCGCCAACCGGCTGCAGCGTCGCCTCCTGGCGCAGCAGAACCGCACCTGGACGTTCGATCTCGAAGAGGGCCTGCTCGACGTCGCGCGCCTGACGCGGGTGATCGTCGATCCCACCGCGCCGCTCTCGTTCAAGGTCGAGGAGGACACCGAGTTCCGCGACACGGTGGTGACGCTGCTGATCGACAACTCGGGCTCGATGCGGGGGCGGCCGATCATGGTGGCGGCGGTCTGCGCCGACATCCTGGCCCGTACGCTCGAGCGTTGCGGCGTCAAGGTGGAGATCCTCGGCTTCACCACCCGCGCCTGGAAGGGCGGCGCCTCGCGCGATGACTGGCTCAAGAACGGCAAGCCGCCGTCGCCCGGCCGGCTCAACGACCTGCGTCACATCATCTACAAGTCCGCCGACGCGCCCTGGCGGCGCGCGCGCAAGAACCTCGGGCTGATGATGCGCGAGGGCCTGCTGAAAGAGAACATCGACGGCGAGGCGCTGATGTGGGCGCACCAGCGCCTGATCGGCCGACCCGAGCAGCGCCGGATCCTGATGGTGATCTCCGACGGCGCGCCGGTCGACGACTCCACCCTCTCGGTCAACTCCGGCCACTATCTCGAGCGGCACCTTCGCAAGGTGATCGCCGAGATCGAGGGCAAGAGCCCCGTCGAGCTGATCGCGATCGGCATCGGCCACGACGTGACCCGCTACTACCGCCGCGCCGTCACCATCGTCGACGTCGAGCAGCTCGGCGGGGCGATGACCGAGCAGCTGGCCGCGCTGTTCGAGGAAGAGCCGCGCGCGGCGACCAAGGCCGCGATCGACCTCCTGAAAGCGCCGCCCGCCGCGCTCGGCGCGCCGGCGATGAAGACGACCTCGTTCCGCAAGGTCCGCGAGGCCCTGACTTGACGGCCCCAGACCCTTCCCCCTCTGGGGGAAAGCGGCGCGTCGCCGACGGGGGGAGCCTCGGACTCGCCCCCATTGTCGCTCTGCTTCGCGCTCGCGACGTTTCCCCCGCAAGCGGGGGAAAGGTTCAGTTGTGACCCCAGCCTCGGTCGCGGACTACCGCGAGGCGGCGCGCCGCCGGCTGCCGAGGGTGCTGTTCGACTACATCGACGGCGGCTCCTACGCCGAGGAGACGCTTGCGGCCAACGTCGACGAGATCCGGCGGCTGCGGCTGCGCCAGCGGGTGCTGCGCGACGTCAGCCAGCTCTCGACCACGACCGAGCTGTTCGGCCAGAGCCTCTCGATGCCGGTCGTGCTCTCGCCGGTGGGTCTGGCCGGCATGTACGCCCGCCGTGGCGAGGCGCAGGCGGCGAGGGCCGCGAAGGCGGCCGGCGTGCCGTTCACGCTCTCCACCGTCGGCGTCTGCACGGCCAGGGAAGTCGCCGACGCCGCCGGGGCGCCGCCGTGGTTCCAGCTCTACATGACCCGCGACCGCGGCTTCATGGCCGACGTGCTGGCGCGCACAGCCGAGGTCGGCTGCCCGGTGCTGGTGTTCACGGTCGACCTCGCGGTGCCCGGCACCCGCTACCGCGACCAGCGCAACGGCATGGTCGCCACCACCAACGCCCAGCGCCTCGCCCAGGCGCTCGATGGGCTCAGCCACCCGGCCTGGCTCTGGGACGTGCAGCTCAACGGCCGGCCGCACACGCTCGGCACCGTCGCCGACGCATCGAAGGAGTTGAAGCGTCTCGTCGAGTTCTGGGCCTGGATCGGGCGCAACTTCGACGCCTCGGTCACCTGGGACGACATCGCCTGGATCCGCGAACGCTGGAAAGGGCCGATCGTTCTGAAAGGCGTGCTCGACGTCGCTGACGCGCGCCGGGCCGCCGACGCCGGTGTCGACGGGATCGTCGTCTCCAACCATGGCGGGCGCCAGCTCGATGGGGCGTCCTCGTCGATCCGTGCGCTGCCGCCGATCGCCCAGGCGGTCGGCGACAAGGTCAGTGTACTGATGGACGGCGGAATCCGCTCCGGACTCGACGTGCTGAAGGCGCTCGCGTGCGGGGCCAAGGCCTGCCTGATTGGCAGAGCGTGGGCCTGGTCGCTCGGCGCCAGGGGCGAGGCCGGCGTCGCCCATATGCTCCAGATTCTGCGCCAGGAGCTCCGCGTCGCGATGGCGCTGACCGCCTGCGTGGATGTAAAGGCGGCGGGGCCAGACCTGCTGGCCGATTAGACCAAATACACATTTTCCGACGGAGGATTTCAGCATGCAGGAGATCGCGCTTCCGACTCCCGACGGCGACGCTCGCGCCTACACCTTCCAGCCGCCCGGCGAGGGGCCGTGGCCCGGCGCCGTCATCTTCATGGACGCGCCCGCGATCCGCCCGGCGCTCTGGGAGATGGGCGAGCGGCTCGCCAAGCACGGGTATTTCGTGCTGCTGCCCGACCTCTTCTGGCGCGCCGGCCCTTACGCGCCGATCAACGTCAGGGAGGTGTTCGCCGACGAGGCCAAGCGCCGCGAGGCGTTCGGCAAGCTGATGGTGTCGACCAACCCGGAGAAGCAGCTCGTCGACGCCAAGGCCTGCCTCGACTACCTGGCCGGCCACCCGAAGGTAAGGAAGGGCAAGGTCGCGATCACCGGCTACTGCATGGGCTGCGGCGTCGTCATGCGCACGGCCGGAACCTATCCCGACCGGATCGCCGCCGCCGCGGGCTTCCACGGCGGTCGCCTGGCCACAGACGCGCCGGACAGTCCGCACCTGCTGGCGCCGAAGATCACCGCGAAGGTGCTGGTCGCCGGCGCCGACGAGGACGCCGGCTTCCCGCCCGAGCAGGCCGACCGGCTGCGCGAGGCCCTGACCGCGGCCGGCGTGAAGAACGAGGTCACGATCTACCCGGGCGCGCGGCACGGCTACACCATGACCGACCTGCCCGTTTACAACGAGGCCGCGGCCGAACGGCACTGGTCCGAAATGCTGAAGCTGTTCGACGAGAAGCTGAAGGAGCCGGTGGCGGCTTAGTTCACGCGAGGCCGTCAGCCCGGGCCTACGCGCTGGCGCGAAGACCCGGGGCCGGACGGGCGGCGCGAGGGCGTCAGACGTCTGCGCGCCGGCGGGCCTGGCCCCGGCTCAGCGCCGCTCTGCGGCTTGGCCGGGGTGACGGCGGCGATGCTGACGCGGCCTTGCTCGGGCGGGGTTACCGGAGCGGGATGGCCCAACTCCTCGAAGGCGGGTGCGCCTGCGGCGGCGTGCGTTACCGCCTGACCGACAAACCGATGTTCGTGAACTGCTGCCACTGCACCTGGTGCCAGCGCGAGACGGGCGGCGCGTTCGTGATCAACGCGATCATCGAGCGCGACCGCCTGGAGGTGGCCGGCGAGACCGACCCGGTGCTGACGCCGAGCGAGAGCGGGGCGGGGCAGATCATCCACCGCTGCCCGAAGTGTCGCGTCGCGCTCTGGAGCCATTACGGCGGGCGCACCTACGCCGCCTTCGTCCGGGCCGGCACGCTCGACCGCAAGGACGTGATCCGGCCGGACGCGCACATCTTCACGCGCTCGAAAGTCCCCTGGGTCGTGCTGCCGGCGGACCAGCCGGCGTTCGAGGCGTTCTATGACCTGGCGACGCAATGGCCGGCCGAGAGCCAGGCGCGGCGCCGGGCCGCCGCAGCGACCGCCAGGGCCTGAGCGCGCTGGCGCGACGGGCGCGCCGGGTGTTAGCAGGCGCGATGTCTTCCGCCCACGCGATGCCCGCCGGCGACGTCGAGGTGACGCCCGAGCTGGCGCGCGCGCTGCTGGCCGATCAGTATGCAGACCTCGCCGACTTGCCGATCCGGCTGGCCGAGAACGGCTGGGACAACGTCATGCTGCGGCTCGGCGAGGAGCTTGCGCTGCGCATGCCGCGCCGGGCGGTCGCCGCGTTCCTCGCCGCCAAGGAGCAGCGCTGGATGCCGATCGTCGCGGCGGGCCTGCCCCTGCCAGCGCCGATCCCGCTCCGCGTGGGCAAGCCGGCGTCGGGCTATCCCTACCCCTGGAGCGTCGTCCCGTGGCTCGAGGGCGCGCCGGCCGGCGTCACGCCGCCCGACGCGGACCAGGGCGAGCCTCTGGCGGCCTTCCTCGCCGCCCTGCACCGACCGGCGCCCGACGACGCGCCTACCAACGAGTTCCGCGGCGTGCCGCTGGCGCAGCGAGCGGCGGTGTTCGAAGCTCGCGTCGCCCAGTCCGAGCAGCTCGAGGGCGCGCTCGACCCGGTCGTCCGCCGCGTCTGGGCCGAGGCGCTCGCCGCGCCGATCGATGCGCCGCGCAGCTGGCTCCATGGCGACCTCCATGGCCGCAACGTGCTGGTGAAGGACGGCCGCTTCAGCGCTGTGATCGACTGGGGCGACATGGCCGCCGGCGATCCCGCCACCGACCTGGCGGCGGTCTGGATGCTGCTGCCCGACCGCGCCGCGCGGGACACAGTGATCGGCGCCTATCGGGCGTCGGCCGCGACCTGGGCGCGGGCGCGGGGCTGGGCGGCGCTGATGGCGGTGCTGCTGCTCTCGGTCACCAACAACCCGGCCATGCCGCCGATGGGCCGCGCGATCGTGGCGCGGCTGGCCGACTCCTGAGGCGGCCGGACCAGCCGGTTCCCGGACGACGACCAACCGCCGTGAGGCAATCGCGTCGCGGGCCAGGACCACCTCGCCACGCCTGCCTGATGGGCGGTTGCCGGCGCGGCCGCCACGAGCCATGGTGGCCGCGTCACTCAGCGTCAATGTGCGGCTTGATCGTGTTGTGATCGATCCGCCGGGTCGGAGGCGTCAATGCGTCGACTTTTCCCGCTGGCGCTTGCCGCCGTTCTCTCGGCTGTCGCCTGCGCCAAGCCGGCCGCAAACGGGGGCGCGAGCACAGCGGCCGCCCCGACGGCGGCCGCCGCGCCCGCCGGCAATGCATGCGACCGCAAGCTGGTAACCGCCGCTGACGTGGCGCCGCTGCTCGATGAAGCGATCTCAGGCGAGAAGACCATCCCTGGCGATGCGCAGTCCTGCGAGTTCGTCACCGCCGGCTTTTCCTCCGTTCACATCTCCTTGCGACCCGGCTTAGGGAACGCGACGGTCGCACAAGTGAAATCGGGCGCGACCAACCAGACCGTCACGCCGCTCGCAGGCGTGGGCGACAGCGCAGTCTGGGATCCCACGCTCAAGCAGGTCGATGCGACGAAGAGCGACCTGCTGTGCGAGGTCGGCGCTATAGGCCCTGCCACGGGGAGCGCCACGCCCGACAAGATCGGCGCGCTCTGCAACAAGATCTTCGCGGCGAACTAGCGCGGCAGCGGCTTCAGCGGCGGCTCGAGGCCGTCGGGCAGCGGAACCTCGGCGACGTTCAGGGTCATCGAGACCGTGTCGTAGTAGCCGCTGACGGCGATCAGATCGATCACGCCGCCTTCGCCCAGCAGCGCCTGCGCCGCGGCCAGCGTCGCGTCGCTGACCCGGTGGGTAGCGCGCAGTTCGGTGCAGAAGTCGTAGACCACCGCCTCGTCGGCCTGCATCGTGGCCGGTCGCCGGCCCTCGGCGATGTCGGCGGCGACGGCGGGATCGAGCCCGGCCTCGAGCGCCAGGCGGTGGTGCGCCCACCACTCGAACTGGGCGTCCCAGGCCCGCGCCGTGATCAGGATCGCCAGCTCGTTGAGTCGTCGCGGCACCGACGAGGAGAAGCGCAGGTGCTCGCCCAGCGTCTGCAGCCGCTGGGCGGTCTCCGGACTGCGCAGCCACGCCTGGAACGGGCCGCGAAGCCCGCCCCGCGGGCCGGCCGCGATCGCCTGGGCGACCTCGCGCTGGGCCGGCGTCATCTGCTCGGGCGAGAGCGGCGGATAGCGAGGCGTTCGTTCGGCCATGGCGGGGCTCCTCTCAGTGGCGGTCTGCGCCGGGCGGAGGTCGGGCGGCGACGGCCCGCTCGATCGGCGGCAGCAAGTACGGCAACACCCGCTGGGCGCCGGCGAGGCTCAAGTGGCCGTCGTCCGCGAACCAGGCTTGCCGGCCGTCGCTCAGCTGGCACAGCTGACGCTGGCAGAGCGCAGGCATGGGGTCGACGAACACGTCGGCCCCTGCCGCCGCGAGACTGACGTTCAGGCTCGGCGGGACAGTAGCCGGCTCGGCCGCCGGACCAGTCCCGCCCGCGCGCCGCCGCCAGGCGAGTATGCGCGTCACGTCGGCCGCGAATGTTGGCGATTGGCCGATCAGCACGACCGTCAGGCCCCGCGCTCTGAGTGCTTCGACCGTGCGGTCGAGCGCGTCGAGCGTCAGACCGCGCTTGATGGCCGCCTCCCAGCGCGCCGCCAGCACCACCACCGTCGTCCGGTTCGCGGCGATCACGGCGAGCGCGTGGTCGTTGAACGCCTCGCAGTGAGGCGCGATCGCGGGATGGAAGCCGAACACGGGCGCGCAGCCGGCGTAGGCGTAGGGGATCACCGAGAACGGCAGGTCGCCGCGCGCCGCCACGAGCGCCGGGGTGTACTGGGACGCGAAGGAGTCTCCCCACCAGAGGACCCGTTCCGGACGCGCGCCGGCGATGACGCACGCCTCGCCCTTCCAGTCGGAAGGGCCCTGGTCCTTCTCCAGGAAGCACTCGCCGTCGCGCCACAGCTTGCGGGCGTCGCCGTTGGCGGTCGCCAGGTCGGGCGGCAGGCGGTTGGGCCAACCGCGGTGAGCGGCGGCCTGTTGGGCCACGAACAGGCCCAGGGCCACGCCGGCGACGCCTAGTCCCGTTGCGACCGCCGTGACCGGGAAGCGGCCGCCCCGACGGCGGAACGGCCGCTCGACGAACGCCCAGGACAGGGTGGCGACGACGAATGCGGCGGCTGCGATTGCGCCTTGCTCGGGCAGGGTGAAGGGACGGCCGAGCGCGTCGCGGGCGAACACGATCAGCGGCCAGTGCCAGAGGTAGAGCGAGTAGGAAATCAGCCCGACGAAGCGCATCGGCGGACTGGCGAGCAGGCCGGTCGCGGCCGTTGGCCCGCCGGCGCCGGCGAGGATCACGAGACCCGCGCCAGCGCACGGGACGAGCGCCGCGACCCCGGGAAAGGGCGTCGCCTGCGAGAAGCCGAACACCGAGACGGCGATCAGGACGAGGCCTGCGGCGGCCGCAGCCTCCCGCTTCCATCGCGACGACGGCGGCTGGACCGCGCCGTAAGCGATCAGCGCGCCGATGATCAGCTCGAACGCCCGGAACGGGATGAGGTAGAAGTCGGCCTCCGGCGCGGCGCCCGAGGCCCAGGCGCTGGCGGCGAGCGAGGCCAGGCCCAGTCCGGCGAGCGCCAACCGCGGCGTGGGCAGCCATCGGTTGAGCGCGAATAGCAGCAGCGGAAAGACGATGTAGAACTGCTCTTCGACACCCAGCGACCAGGTGTGCAGCAGCGGGTGGTCGCGGGCGGCGGCGTCCCAGTAGCCGGCGTGGAGGTAGAAATAGACGTTGGCGGCGAAGAGCCCCACGCTGGCGAGCGCATCGGCCACCGAGATCAACTGGCTCGGCGGGAGCCATCGGTAGGAGGCCCACGCGACGGCGGCCGACATGACGAACAGCGCCGGGACGATCCGGCGCACGCGACGCTTGTAGAAGCCTGTCAGCGAGAAGCTGTCGGCCTCCAGCTCGCGTTTCAGGATGCCGGTGATCAGATAGCCGGAGATGACGAAGAAGACGTCGACGCCGACGAAGCCGCCGCCGAACGCGGAAACGCCGACGTGGTAGAACACGACCGGAAGCACCGCCACGGCGCGCAGGCCATCGATCTCGGGCCGGTAGGCGAGGGCTCTGTGGCCGGCGTCCGGCCAGGCGCGCGTCGTGGCGGCCATGGCCGCCGGCGTCGCGGGCGCGTCCATCGCGACTAGTTCGCCGTGAAACGACGCCCGAAACAAGCCCCCCGGACCGCGGGATCCGGGGGGCTCAAGGCGCGGGGTGGCAGGGGAGGAAGGCCGCCCCGCGACAGCTTCGGCGTCAGGCTAGCAGGGGTAGTAGACCCGCCGCAGGACGTAGCCGCCGTAATAGGGGTCCCAGACCCGGCGCGTGCCGACGCACTCACCGTAGCCATAGTAGCCGGGGTAGTAGCCCGGGCCGTAGTAGTAGTCGTGGTAGTAGGGATGGTTGTTTGCGATGGCCGCGCCGATCGCCAGACCCGCGAGGCCCGCGCCGACATAGCCCCAGCCGTTGCCGCCGTGATGCCAGCCGCCGCCGTGCCACCCGCCGTGGTATCCGCCGTGCCAGGTCTGGGCCTCGGCCGTCGTCGCGGTGGCGCCGAGGGAAGCCGCGCAGGTCAGAGCCGCTGCGGCGGCCGTTATGATCTTACGCATTGGGAACCTCCTACGCGTTCCGAGATCCAAGGTTAAACGTCCCGCGGGCGCATCGGCTCCGAGCGACGTTTGCATGGCGCAGGATGGTCGGGGCTGGCTGAACCGCCGCTGAACGGACGGTTAAGCGGCGTTCACGTCCACGACCACGCGGCCGCGCACCTTGCCCTCGGTGATCTCGGCGGCGAGGCGGGGGACGTCCGCCAGCCTGGCGTCGACGCGCATCGCCGCGAGCTTGCCGAGGTCGAGGTCGGACGCCAGCCGTCGCCAGGCCTCTTCGCGGCGCGGCCCGGGGCACATCACCGAGTCGACGCCGCAGAGCGTGACGCCGCGCAGGATGAACGGCGCGACGCTGCCCGGCAGGTCCATGCCCTGGGCGAGCCCGCAGGCCGCGACCGCACCGCCATAGCGCGTCTGGCTCAGCACGTTGGCGAGGGTGTGGCTGCCCACCGCGTCCACCGCGCCGGCCCAGCGTTCGCGGCCCAGCGGCCGGGCGGGGCCGGTGAACTCGGCGCGGTCGATGATGTCCGCGGCGCCGAGGCCCGTCAGGTAGGCGCCCTCGCTCTCCTTGCGGCCGCTGGAGGCGACGACGCGGTAGCCGAGCTTGCTCAGCAGCGCGATCGCGACGCTGCCGACGCCGCCGGCGGCGCCGGTGACCAGGACGTCGCCCGCCGCCGGCGTCACGCCTTCGCGCTCGAGCGCCATGACGCAGAGCATCGCGGTGTAGCCGGCGGTGCCGATCGCCATCGCCTCGGCGGTCGAGATCGTCGGCGGCAGCTTGACCAGCCAGTCGCCCTTGACGCGCGCCTTCTGGGCGTAGCCGCCCTGCTGCGTCTCGCCGAGGCCCCAGCCGTTCAGCACCACGCGGTCGCCCGGCTGGAAGCCTGAGTGCTCGGAGCGCTCGACCACGCCGGCGAAATCGATGCCCGGCGTCATCGGCCAGACGCGCACGACCGGCGCCTTGCCGGTCAGAGCGAGCCCGTCCTTGTAGTTCACCGTCGAGTATTCGACCGCCACGGTCACGTCGCCCTCGCCGAGATCGGCCTC
>DATKMZ010000158.1:0-24464 GCA_035541575.1 Caulobacteraceae bacterium
ATGTCCACCTGCGTGGCTCGTACAACGTCTGCCGCGCGGCGATCGAGCACTTCCGCGACCAGCAGGACGGCGCGTTCGTGCTGTTCACCTCGACCTCCGGCCTGATCGGCAACGTGGGCCAGACCAACTACGGCGCGGCGAAGATGGGCATCGCCGCGTTCACGATCATCGCGTCGCGCGAGTTGCGGCGCTACGGCGTGACGGTCAACGCGATCGCGCCTGGCGCGCTCACCCGCCTCACCGAAGACCTCGGCGGGCCGGTCACCGACGAGCGGCGCGAGGCGATGGACCCGAAGTGGGTGGCGCCGATCGCCGTCTGGCTCGCCAGCGAGCATTCGTCGGAGGTAAGCGGGCGGATGTTCGAGGCCTCGGGCGGCGTCCTGGCGATCGCCGAGAGCTGGCACCGCGGACCGACCGCGCATCCGGTGAAGGACCCGAACGAGATCGGCCCGATCGTCGCCCAGTTGATGGCCAAGGCGCGCAAGAACGCCGGCATGGACGGCCAGGACCTCGATTGAACCGCAGCGCGGCGACGCGGCACTAACGGCCATGAAAGCTTGGCTGCGCGCCCTCGTCGCGTCGCTGGCGCTGGCCACAGGCCTGCCGGCGGCGGCGGCCGGCCTCTCCGATCCCGCGCGGCTGGACGGCCTGCCGGAGGCCGTCGCGCGCGGCGACTTCCCGAAGACGAGCGCGGTGCTGATCGTCTCGGAGGGAAGCCTCGTCTACGAGCATTACTTCGGCGCCGGCGGCTCCGACGTGCTCGACGACACGCGCTCGGCGATGAAGTCGGTCACGTCGCTGGCGGTCGGCCTGGCGATCTCGGAGGGTGCGATCACATCGGTGAAAGCGCCGGCGTTCAGCTACCTGTCCGATCTCGCCCCCTTCGCGCACGACACGCCAGCCAAAGAGGCGATCACGATCCAGGACCTGCTGACGATGTCCTCGGCGCTCGACTGCAACGACGACGACCGCGCCAGCCCTGGTCTGGAAGACAACATGCACGCCCGGCAGAACTGGACGCGCTGGGCGGTCGACCTGCCGACTCTGTCCGGTTACCAGCGCGATTCCGCCGGGCTCGGACCCTGGCGCTACTGCACGGCGGGGGCCTTCCTGCTCGGCCAGATCGTCCAGCGTGCGACGAAGACTCCGGTCGACCGGTACATCGACGCCAAGATCCTGTCGCCGCTCGGAATCACGCGGCGCACGTGGCCCTACTCGCCGACGGGCGAGGCGATGACCGGGGGTGGGCTGCGGCTCACAGCTCGTGACGCCGCCAATCTTGCCTGGATGCTCGCCGACGGCGGGCGCTGGCAGGGGCGGCAGGTCGTGCCCTCCGCCTGGGTCGACGCCGCGCTGGCGGTCCGCCGGCCAGCCTATCCCGGTCTCGACTACGGCTACCTCTTCTGGGGCCGCAAGTTCACGACCGCGTGCGGCGACGTCTACGGCTGGTACATGGCCGGCAACGGCGGCAATGCGATCGTCATCCTGAAGGACCTGCGCGCCGCGGTTGTCGTCGCGCGGACGAACTTCAACGCCAAAGGCATGCACGATCAGACCAAAGCGCTCCTGGAGACCTACGTGCTGCCGGCGCTGATGTGCCGGACAGGCGGGACGTAGCCCGAGACGCGTCGCGGTGCGCCGGCCATGCGGCGGGCCGCGCCGGGGCCTGCCCGCGGCCTGGAGAGCTGAAGGGCGCCGACGGTCGGTCCTCAACAGGGATCCGGAGCGAGCCTCAGCGAATGGCGCAGACGACAGAACACCTAGCGTTCGCGAACCGGATGACCGGCGCGGGCGATCCGGCCAGCCTGATGGCCAGCCACAGCCCGGCGTTGGCCTGGACGCCGCCCGTCCTCGCTCTCACGCGTCCTGCGCCGCGAGCGTGACGCCGGCGGCCTCGGCGTAAGGGGCCATGTCCATACCCGGGTAGCGCAGCGCGACGTCGGAGAGGGTCTGGGCGTTCCAGTAGGGATCGCCGGGCGGCGGAAAGCCAAAGAGGTCGCGCTGGCGCGGCGTCATACGCACCATCGCGTCCTTCCAGTCCTGTGTGGTGGCGTGGTCGGGCCAGCCCATCTTGCCCTGCCAGCGCCAGCCGCGCGGCTTGTAGTCGACGGGCATCACGAAGCGCGAGCGGCCGGGCGCCTTGAAGTCGGAGCCGCGGTGGAAGACGTCGGTCTTGTAGATCAGGATCGTGCCGGCCGGACCGGTGACCGCGACCTCGTCGTCGAAGAAATCGCCCATCTTCGTGCGCGTGATCCCGATCGGGATGTGGCGGGTCTTGTCGATCGGCACGGCCTTGGTCGGCCCGTCGACCTCGGTGACGTCCGAGAGCAGGATGAAGCAGGTCATCTGCGGCATCAGCTGGTCGGCGCGCGGCACGACGATGGTGTGGTTCTCGTAATCGCGGTGGTGCGACTGGTCATAGTCGATCGCGCCAGCGTACTTCCCCCAGAGCTCGACCTTGTAGCAGTCGATCTCGGTGGTCTGCAGGAACCGCTCGGCGGCGTCGATCAGGTCGGGATAGACCGGGATGCGGTTCAGCGCCCACGAGTTGTAAGGGAAGAACCGGAGGCCGGCGAACTGGCTGCGCGCGAACCTGGGGTGCGCGTCGGGGTTGGCGAAATAGTCCTCCGGCCGGGGATAGATTCCCCAGAGCGCGTCCTGCGCGGCGCTCAGCGTCTCCTTGTCGAGGAACCCTTCGACCACGGTGAAGCCGCGGTCCCAGACCTCCGCCAGCTTGGCGTCGGGTATTCTCATTACGATCTCCAGACCGCCGCCACGCGCGCGGCGCGGGCCCGTTATCGCCCGCAAGTCCCGGCCCACTCAACTGCCTGCGGATCCAGTGCGGCGCGAGCGCCTCGGAAGAGAGCGGATGAAGGGAGTCTAGGCCGCCTCGGACTGGGCGGCGCGGTCGGCGAGGGCCGCGTCGAGGGCCTCCATCAGCCGCTCTGGCTTGATCGGCTTTTCGACCACCGAGCGCATGCCGGCGGCGAGATACTGGGCGACCTCGTCGACGTCGGCGTTGGCCGTGAGCGCGATGATCGGCACGCGGCCGGCCGGGGCGCTGAGCTTGCGGATCTCCTTGGCGGCGGTGACGCCGTCCATGCGCGGCATCTTGATGTCCATCAGGATCACGTCGTAGCGGCCGGCCTTGGCCGCCTCCACCGCCTCGATCCCGTCGACCACCGACTCGGTCGAGCAGTCGAACATCTCGCAGAGGGCCTCGACCACCATGCGGTTGGTGGCGTTGTCGTCGACGACCAGGATGTGCGCGGCGCGGGCCGGCGCGAGCTCGGTGTGCGAAGCTGCGGCGGCCGCCTCGTCCTTGGCGAGCGCGGCCGGGATCTCGAACGACACCGTCGCCCCCGGCCCCGGGTTCGGCTTGGCCTCGAGCGCCCCGGACATCGCGCCGATCGCGCGCTCGGCCAGCATCAGCTCGAGCTGGATGCCCATCCCGCCCACGACCGACGCGTCGCCGACTCCGCGGAAGAGGCCGGCGAGGTAGTCCGGCGCATAGGTCGCGCCGTTGTCGCGGACGCGGCCGGTGAGCGTGAGGCTGGTCTCGGCGGCGCGCACCTGCAGACTCGCCTCGATCACGCCGCGGCTGGAGTGGGCGATCGCGTGGCCAATCAGGGCGTCGAACACCTGCATCAGCCGCTCACCGTCGATCACCGCGGCGCAGTCGGGCGCGCCGTCGTAGGAGACGAGCAGCGTGACGCCGGCGGCGGTGGCCGGATCGCGCCAGTGCGCGTCGATGTCGTCCATCAGCTCCTGCAGCCGGCGCGGCTGGGCCGTGACCTCGAGCCGCCCGGCCTCGGCCTTCTGCAGGTCGGCCGCGACGTCGAGCAGCGAGAGCGTGGAGTGGGCCGCCTCGGCGATCGTTTCCAGGTGCGCGATCGCTCCGTCGGGCAGGCGCAGGCGCTTGAGCCCGTCGGCGGCGGCGAGCGCGTGGGCGATCGGCTCGCGGACCTCGGCGCAGATCCGCTCGATGAGCCCGGCGTCGGCGCGCGGACCGCCGAGCTTGGGCAGGAGGCGGGCCAGGTCGCTGACGCCGACGTAGGCGCCGTCCCTGCAGACGATGAAGCCGCCCAGGAGCGCGGCCTGGCGCGAGGCCATCGCGCGCTCGACGAACGGGGCGATCGGCGTCTGCGCCTCGGCGACCAGCGGGTCGGGCTCCATCACGTCCTGGATCGGCCGGTCGGCCGCGCCGCGCTTTTCCATGCGGGCGAGGAATGACTCGCGATGCACGATGCCGATGGGCTTCTCGCCCTCCGTCACCGCCAGCGCGCGGCAGTCGAGATCGTGGATGAAGACGGCGAGCGCGGCTTCGCAGAGACTGTCAGCAGGCAGGGCCGCACGCCGATCAATCGTGTCGCCGAGAATGTGCATGGCCGCCGGGAATGCCTAACTCGGCGCACACCATGGAAGGAGCCGCTTGCGAAGAAGTTAAGCGAGGCGGCCCCTACCACTTTTTGGGGTGGTCTCCGGCGAAAAAGTTACATGTCAGCGTCCGGTGGGGATGTCCTTGAAGGCCACGTCCTTATCCACGCGCACGTCCTGCGGTAGTCCCAGCACCCGCTCGGCGATGATGTTCTTGAGGATCTCGTCGGTGCCGCCGGCGATGCGCATGCCGGGCGCGCTCATCAACGTCGCCTGGAACATCGCCGAGAGTGGCGCGAGCGACGGATCGGCGATGATCCCGAACTGATCCTCGAGCTCGATCGCCGTGTTGGCGACGTCTTGCATGAGCGGCGCGGTCACCACCTTGCCGATCGAAGCCTCCGGCCCGGGCGTCTGTCCGCGCGAGAGCGCGGTCTGGGTGCGAAGGCGCGTCAGCCTGAGACCCTCGGCCTGGACGTACCAGTCCGCGACCTTTTCGCGCAGCGCCGCGTCCTTGATGCCGGAGCCCGCGAGCGTGGCGACGCTCGAGGCCAGGTTCATCACCTGGCGGTGATAGCTGGAGCCGCCGCCGATCGCGTTGCGCTCGTTCATCAGCGTCACGATCGAGACGCGCCAGCCGTCGCCCACCTCGCCGACGCGCTGGCTGTCCTTCACCCGAAGGTCGGTGAAGTAGACCTCGTTGAAGCCCGAGGCGCCCGACATCTGGTGGATCGGCCGCACGTCGATCGCCGGGTCGTGCATGTCGACCCAGAACATCGTCAGGCCCTTGTGCTTGGGCACGTCGGGATCGGTGCGGCAGATCAGGATACCGAAGTCGGAGAACTGCGCGCCGGAGGTCCAGACCTTCTGGCCGTTGATGATCCAGTCGCCGGAGCCGTCGGGCGCGCGGACAGCCCGCGTGCGGCTGGCGGCGACGTCCGAACCGCCGGAGGGCTCGGAGAAGAGCTGGCACCAGATCTCCTCACCGCGCAGCGCCGGGCCGACGAAGCGCTGTTTGTCGACCTCGTTGCCGCAGGTCATGATCGTCGGCACGCACATGCCCAGGCCGATCTGGAACGGATTGCCCGGCGTCGGAAAGTTGGCTTCCTCCTGGGCGAAGATCTGCGCCTGCCAGTTGGCGCCGCCGACCCCGCCCCACTCCTTGGGCCAGGTGATGCAGGCATAGCCGGCCGCGGCCTTCCTGGCCTGCCAGGCCTTGGCCTCTTTCAGGCCCGCCGGATCCTCGTCGTCGCGGACGTGGCCCTTGGGGGCGTTGGCCTGGAGCCAGGCGCGGGCCTGGGCGCGGTACGCCGCTTCTTCGGGGGTGTCGTTGAAGTCCATGGCGATGGTCTCCGAAAATCAGGCCGCGTTGCGGCGTTCGAGCTGGGTGACCAGGCGCTCTTTCCAGGCCTTGGTCCCGCCCGCGACGAGGCCCAGCTGCTGGGCTCTGCGGTAGAACAGGTGGCAGTCCATCTGCCAGGTGAAGCCGATGCCGCCGTGGGTCTGCAGGTTCTCCTTGGCGGCGAACCAGTAGGCCTCCGAGGCCGAGACGCGGGCTGAGGCGGCCGCCACTGGCAGCTCAGAGGCGCCGGTCTCGAGCGCCCAGGCGCCGTAGTAGGCGTTGGAGCGGGCGAGCTCGTTCTTGACGTAGATGTCGGCCAGCTTGTGCTTGATCGCCTGGTAGCTGCCGATCGGGCGGCCGAAGGCGTAGCGGTTGACGGCGTAGTCCTTGGCCATCTCGAGCGCCCGGCCGGCGCCGCCAATCTGTTCGAAGGCCAGCAGCACGGCGGCGCGCTGCAGCAGGGATTCGGCCAGCGCCATCCCCTCGCCCGGTTCGCCGAGCCGCTCGGCCGGCGCGCCGGCGAACGTCAGCTTGGCCGCGCCGCGGGTGGGATCGAGCGTCGTCAGCGCCTCGCGGGCGACGCCCGCGCCGCCGAGCTCGACCAGGAAGAGGCCGGGCTGGCCGTTCTCGCGCGCGAGCACCACGGCGACATTCGCGACATCGCCGTCGGTGACCGGCAGCTTGGTTCCCGTCAGCTTGCCGCCCTCAACGCGGGCCTGCACTTGCGCGTCGGTCAGCGCGCCGGGCTTCTCGACGCTGGCGAAGCAGCCGATGACCTCGCCGGCGGCGACCTTCGGCAGCCAGGCCTGCTTCTGCGCCTCCGAGCCCGCCGTCAGCAGCGCCTCGGCGAGGAAGTAGGCGGTGGAGGCGAACGGGATCGGCGCCAGCGCGCGGCCGAGCTCCTCGGCGATCACGCAGAGCTCCAGGTGGCCGAGGCCGAGGCCGCCGTAGGCTTCCGGGATCGCGGTCCCGAGCCAGCCCTGCGCCGCCACCTCCTTCCAGAGGTCGGCGTCGTAAGACCGGTCCGGGTCGTCGAGCACTGCGCGGACCTTGGACGTCGGGCAGCGCCCTTCCAGGAATTTGCGCGCCTCGCTCTTGAGAAACTTCTGGTCGTCGGAGAAGTCGAAATTCATGGCGGTCCCCGCTCGAGGTCGGGGCCAAGCATAACCGCCTCAGCGCACCGCGAAAGATTGACTGAGCGTCAACGATTTCAGGTTTTCATGACCCGATGTTCGGCGTCTGACACCGGGGACGACATGGCTAAGGCGGTCTTCCAGCGTAACCAGAAAGTCTGGGTCGAGAGCGTCGGGGCCTGGGCCCTGATCGAGCACATCGAGCCCGTCTGGGCCAAGGGCTTCGAGGAGCCCGTCAAGGTGACGTACGACGTCGGCCTCGGCCGCTCGTTCATGGCCGACGAGCTGCGCCCGGAGGATCCGATCAGCGATGACGGCGCGGCCACCGGCCCAGGGTGGCGACTGATGCGGGCCCGCAACAAGTGGCAGAGCCAGGAAGAGTGCGCGCGCCATCCTTACCCCGGCACCTATCCCGTGGTGGTGACCGACACCACCGACTGGGGCGGCTGGCGCGTGCCCGGCTCCGAGTACGACCGCGACCCTCGCCGGATCGAGTACCAGGCGCGCCTGATCGCTTCGACCCCGGCGCTGCGCCAGATCGCCCGGGAAGTCCTCGATTTCGTGAGAGAGTCGCCCGAAGACGCGCCCGCCGCGCTCGTGGAGCTGGCTCGCAAGGTCCACGCGATCGAGCGCTTCCTGGCCGAGGTGGCGCTGCCGCCCGAGGAGATCGCGGGCGAGACGGCCGACGCCGCCTGAGCGCAGATCGCCCTTACCGCCCAACTGCACGGTGGCGCCGCGACCTGCCGGCGGGTAAATCGCCGGCATGCGCACCGACACCCCCCAACCGATCCATCTGGCCGACTATCGCGCGCCGGATCACCTCGTCGACGAGATCCGCCTCGACTTCGACCTTTCGCCCCGCGCCACCCGCGTGAAGGCGAAGCTCGCCGTGCGGCGCAACGGCGAGCACGACCGGCCCATGAGGTTCAACGGCGAGCGGCTGAAGCCGGTCTCGGTGGCGATCGACGGGCGACCGCTGACGGCTTCGGAATATGCGATCGACGATGAGTTCCTCACCGTCTTCGCCGCCCCGGCGGCGTTCACGCTGGAGACCGAGGTCGAGATCGATCCGGAGGCCAACAAGGCGCTGGAGGGCCTCTACATCTCCGCTGGACGGTTCTGCACCCAGTGCGAGGCCGAGGGCTTCCGCAAGATCACCTGGTTCCCCGATCGTCCGGACGCGCTCGCCCGCTTCACCGTTCGGATCGAGGCCGACGCGGCGGCCTATCCGCGCCTGCTCTCGAACGGCAACCTGATCGAGGCCGGCGCACTTGCGAGCGGGCGCCACTTTGCGGTCTGGAACGATCCCTTCCCCAAGCCCTGCTACCTGTTCGCGCTCGTCGCCGGCGAGCTCGACGTGCTCGAGGACAGCTTCGTCACCATGAGCGGGCGCAAGGTCGACCTTCGCATCTACGTCGACCCCGGCATGGCCGCGCGCGCTGCCTACGCGATGGACAGCCTCAAGCGCGCGATGAGGTGGGACGAGGACGCGTTCGGCCGCGAGTACGACCTCGACCTCTTCATGATCGTCGCCGTGCGCGACTTCAATTTCGGGGCGATGGAGAACAAGGGCCTCAACATCTTCAATTCGTCGCTGCTGCTGGCCGACCCGGCGACGGCGACCGACGTCGACTACGAGCGCATCGAGGGCGTCGTCGCGCACGAGTACTTCCACAACTGGACCGGCGATCGGATCACCTGTCGCGACTGGTTCCAGCTGTGCCTGAAGGAGGGGCTGACCGTCTTCCGCGACCAGAGCTTCTCGGCCGACATGCGCGGAGAAGCGGTGTCGCGGATCAAGGAGGTCAAGCAACTCAGGGCGCGGCAGTTCTCCGAGGACGCCGGTCCGCTGGCCCACCCGGTGCGGCCGTCGAGCTTCATCAAGATCGACAACTTCTACACCGCAACGATCTATGAGAAGGGCGCGGAGGTCATCCGCATGCTGAAGACCATGATCGGACCGGAGGCGTTCCGGGCCGGCATGGACCTCTACTTCGAGCGCTGGGACGGCCAGGCGACCACCGTCGAGGCGTTGATCCAGTGCTTCGCCGAGTCCTCCGGTCGCGATCTGGGGCCCTTCTTCGCCTGGTACGAACAGGCCGGCACGCCGAAAGTGCGCCTCGAGGCGAGCTACGACGAGGCCGCGCGGGCGCTCGACGTGCAGATCGAACAGGCGACGGCCCCAACCCCCGGTCAGCCGGACAAGCAGGCGTTGCCAATCCCGATCGCCCTGGGCCTCTTGGACGAGGACGGCCGGCCGCTGCGCGAGACCGAAGTGATCGTGCTGGACGCGCCCTCAAGGCGCCTGCGGATAGAGAACGTCGAGCGGCCGCCGGTGATCTCGGCGCTGCGCGGCTTTTCGGCCCCGGTGAACCTGACGACGGACGCGCCAGCCAAGGACGCCTACGTGCTGCTGGCCGCCGACCCCGATCTCTTCAACCGCTGGGAGGCGGGCCAGGGCCTGGCGCGCGACCTCATCCTCGCGCGCGCCGCGGGCCGGCCGGACGAGGTCGGCGAGGAGCGCTACGCCGAAGCGCTGGAGCGCGCGCTGAAGGACCAGTCGGCCGACGATGCGTTCAAGGCTCTGCTGCTCCATCCGCCCAGCGAGCCCGATCTTGCGGTGATCGCCACGCCGGCCGATCCGGCGGCGATCCACGGCGCGCGCGAGGCGCTGCGGACCCGCATGGCCGCGCACCTCGACGCCACGCTGCGCGACCTGCATTCGCGGCTGCAGGACCAGGGTCCGTTCTCGCCCGACGCCGTTCAGGCCGGGCGGCGGGCGCTGCGCAACGCGGCGATCGAGCTGATGGCGGCCAACCCCACGCCCTACAACCGCGAGCGGGCGCGGGCCCACTACGACGGCGCCGGCAACATGACCGACGCCATCGGCGGGCTCTCCGCGCTGATGCGGATCGGCGGCGAGGCGTTCGAGAACGCGCTGGCCGACTTCTACGAGCGTTGGCGCGACGAGCCGCTGGTGATCGACAAGTGGTTCGCGCTGCAGGCGCGCGACCCGTCGGAAGGCGCCCTCGGACGCGTGCTGGGCCTGACCGCGCATCCGGCGTTCGACGCCAAGACCCCGAACCGGCTGCGCGCACTGGTCGCCACGTTCGCCGCCTTCAATCCGGCCCGCTTCCACGACCCGAGCGGCGCCGGCTACCGGTTCCTGGCGGACCAGGTGCTGGCGGTCGACAGCTTCAACCCGAGCGTCGCGGCCCGGCTGATCGAGCCGCTCGGCCAGTGGGCCAGGTACAAGCCGGAGCTGGGCGGTCTGATGCGCGCGGAGCTTCAGCGGGTCGGCGACTCGCCAGGCTTGTCTAAGAACGTCTTTGAGCTAGCCTCGAAGGCGTCGGCCTGACGCTCCGACTGCGGACGCCCGGCAAGCCGAGAGCGCAGGACCTTGGCCGCTTCGCTCGACAAGGTTCGATTCCTGATCGTGGACGACAACGTCCACATGCTGAACATCGTCAAGACCATCCTGCGCGGATTTGGCGCAACGCAGGTGATCGAGGCGAAGGATCCCGGCGAGGCGTTCGAACGGCTGCGGCACGACGCGATCGACATCGTGGTGCTGGACTACGTGATGGGCGAGGAGGACGGCGTCGCGTTCCTGCGCCGTCTTCGCAACGATCGCGCAAGCCCGACGCCTTATGTGCCGGTGATCATGCTGACCGCCCACTCGGAGCAGAACCGTGTCGAAGCGGCCAGGGACGCCGGCGCGACCGAGTTCTGCGCCAAGCCCGTGACGGCCGCCGAGATGCTGCGCAAGGTGGCCGCGGTGATCGACCACCCGCGGCCTTTTGTCCGCAGCGACACCTACTTCGGCCCCGACCGCCGTCGCCGCGACGACCCCAATTTCCAGGGGCCGGAGCGGCGCAAGGACAGGCTCGAGGCGGCGACGCGGGCGACGGCGGATGCGCTGGGTGACGAGCCCGTTACCGACCAGTAGGATTCACGCCCGACACTGACTCGCGTCCCTGATTTGGGGAGGCGAAACGGAGCAGACGGCAGTGGCCATGGCCAGGGGCGCGGCGGGGGCGGCGACCCGATCCACGCAGCGCGTGGGTCCGGGCGTCGATGCGCGCGCGCCGCGCTGGGGACGGGCGACCACGCTGGCGATCCTGGCCTCGCTGATCATCCTGGCGGTGCAGACGGGCTTCACCGCGATCCGCATGCGCGAGGCCCCCGGCGTTTCGCCGAGCGTGCTGTTCACGCCGATGGTGTTCGCCGCGATCCTGGCCGTGCTGCTGGTGGTCCAGGGCCTGCGCGCGGACGGCGCGGCCAAGGCGTTGGCCGATTCGGAGGAGCGGTTCCGGCTCGCGGTCGAAGCCGCGCGCTGCGGCATCTGGGAGTGGGACCTGATCTCGGGCGAGCTCTTCATGTCGGACATCACCGGCGTGATGATGGGCTGGGGCGGCGGTGGCATCGCGCCGACGCAACAGGTGCTGGAGCGCGTGGCGCCCGAGCATCGCGATCGCGTGCGCCAGGCGCTGGCGGCCGCCGCGACGCACGGGGCGTTCGACGTCTCGTTCCGCGTCTCGCGGCCCGAGGGCGGGGCGGTGTGGATCGACGCGCGGGGCCAGGCGCTGGGCGACCGTTCGGCCGGCCGGTTCACGCGCCTCGTCGGCGTGGCGCTCGACGTCACCGAGGAACGCATCGCCCAGGTGCGCGCGCAGGCCGCCGAGGTGCGGCTGCAGGGCGCGATCGAGAGCGTGCCGGAAGGCTTCGTGCTCTGGGACAGACAGGGCCGGCTCGTGCTCTGCAACCAGAACTTCCGCCGCTTCTTCGGGCTCGAGCCGCGCATCCTGAAGCCCGGGGCCTCGCGCCAGTCGGTCGAGCGGCTGATGCGGCTGGCGTTCAGGCAGGAGGCCCCCGCCGCGCTCGGCGAAGAGGGCCGCGAGGTCGAGCTTTCCGACGGCCGCTGGATCACCATCGCCGAGCGGCGCACGGCCGACGGCGGCTTTGTGGTCACCTGCGTCGACGTGACCGCCTTGAAGCAACAAGAAGAGGCGCGCCGGCTCAACGAGGAGCAGCTGCAGCGGGCGGTGGTGAACCTGGAGCGCAGCCGCGAGGAAGCCGCCGAGCTCGCCCAGAAGTACGCCGCCGAGAAGGTGCGCGCCGAGTCCGCGAACCGCGCCAAGAGCGAGTTCCTGGCCAACATGAGCCACGAGCTGCGGACGCCGTTGAACGCGATCAACGGCTTCTCCGAGATGATGGTGGCCGAGATGTACGGCCCGCTCGGCGATCCGCACTACGCCAGCTACGTGCAGGACATCCTGAACTCCGGCCAGCACCTGCTGGCGCTGATCAACGACGTGCTCGACATGTCGAAGATCGAGGCCGGCAAGCTGAATCTGCGCTTCGAGCCGCTCCGCGTCGACGACCTGGCGGAGGACACCTTGCGGCTGATCAAGAACCGGGCCGAGACTGCGGGCCTCAACGTCGTGGTCGACGTTCCCGAGCTGCCCGAGGTCGAGGGCGACTACCGGGCGCTCAAGCAGGTGCTGCTGAACCTGCTCTCCAACGCGGTGAAGTTCACGCCGCGCGGCGGCCAGATCACGCTAGCGGCCGAAGGCCGGCGCGACAGCCTGGGCGAGCGGGTGAAAGTGAGCGTGAAGGACACCGGGATCGGCATCGCCGCGCACGACCTCACCCGGCTGGCCAAGCCGTTCGAGCAGATCGAGAGCCAGCAGTCGAAGACGCAACAGGGCACGGGCCTGGGCCTGGCGCTCTCGAAGTCGCTGATCGAGATGCATGGCGGCGTGCTCGAGATCGAGAGCCAGCCCGGCATGGGCACGACCGTCAGCTTCTCGCTGCCGGTGCGCCAGGGCCGGCTGTTCGAGGACGACCGGCGCGTGGCGGCCGCTTAGTTCTTGGCCGGCGGCGGGGCGAGCTGCTGGTGGAGGCCGGCGGAGAGCGTGGCCCGCTCGGCAGGGGGTAGCTGGACGGCGAAGTCGACGATGCTCTCCTCGACCTTGCCGCGGACCGCGATGTCGAGCTGCCGGCTTTGCGCCAGCGCCTGCTTGACCGCCGCCGGATCAGGCTTGGGCGCAGCGAGCCCGTCCCAGGCCTGGACCCTGAGCGCCCGGCTTTGCTCGGCCTGCGCCAGGGTCTCGCTGCGCACGCTGCGCAGCATCGCGCGGATGTCGGCTCTGGCCGGTTGCGGCAGGCGCTGGGTGGCCCAGAACAGCGCCGCTGGCCGCGCGGCCTGGTTCTCGCGCGCGAGCCGCATGCCGAGCGCAATGGCGCCGGCGCCCAGCCCGATCAGGAAGAGGTTCAGCGCGACCGAGGCGATCAGGCCGCCGATGAGCCAGTTCCGACGCATCAGCTGGCCGAGACGTCGCCGACGGGATCGGCCAGCGAGCTCGACTGGCCGGTGGCCGGCTCGAACAGGCGGCTCACCGAGGCGGGCGCGAGCGTGAACCCGGCCGCCACGCCCGCGGCGCATGAGGCCGCCAGGCCGAGACCGAGACCCGCGCCCGCGAGCCAGCGCCAAGTCCGGCCGACGGCCCGCTGCCGCGGCGCGGCCCCGACGAGGCGGCCGCGAAACGCCGCGCTCGGATCGCGCGTCAGGTGGGCGGCCAGCACCGCGTCGAGCGCCGCCTCCGCCTCGAGGCAGGCGGCGACAAGCTCGGGATTGGCGTCGAGGAACGCTGTCGCGGCCGCGCGCTCGCCCAGCGGCCAGCGCTGCGGGTCGGCCCCGTAGGCGCCGACCAACGTCAGGAAGCGTTCTTCGGTCATCATGCCGACGCTCCGCTTAATCCGGCCGGGCGAGATCGGCCAGGGCGCTTTTGAGCGCGCGCCGCCCCCGCGACAGCAGACTCTCCAGGGCCTCGACGCTGACGCCCATCAGCGCGGCCGCCTCGATGTTGCCGAGCTCCTGGTAGTGGCAAAGCACGATCGCCTCGCGCTGGCGCGGAGGCAGCGCCTGCAGGGCGGCTTGGACGCGGCGTCCGGTGTCCATCGCGTGCAGCCCGCGGTCGGGCGCCGGGCCCGGGTCCGGCGTCTCCGGCGGCTCGGCCACCGGCCGTTCGCGGCGCCGGCGCAGGCGGTCGTAGCAGAGATTGAGCGTCACCCGGTGCAGCCAGGTGTCGAACCGCGCCCCGCCCGGCCGCCAGCGCGCGGCGTGACGCCAGACGCGGAAGAACGTCTCCTGCGCCACGTCCTCGGCCTCCGACGCATCGCCCAGCATGCGCTCGGCCAGCGCCAGCACGCGGCGCAGCTTGGCCGCGACGAGCGCCTGGACGGCGGCCGCATCGCCGGCGCCGGCGCGGCGCACCAGCTCGTCGTCCGGATCGACCGCGTCCCTCCCCGCGCCAGATGTCAAAGCGAGCCTCGTCCAAGCATCGCTCCCATATGCCATGTCCCGCCAGCCGGCCGTGGTCCCCCGTGTCCGGTTGCAGCGTGGATTCCACGCGGCGCGGCGGCGGTTCCGTCGCCGTTCAGGGCTGCGACACCACCGCCTCGAACGCCGCGTGTGCGGCGTTCCGCCGCGCCCGGAGCCGCGCGCGCAGCGCGGTCTCGCCGCGAACGCCGGCGACCTTGGCCATCAGCGTGCGCAGGGCCTTCGGCTCGGCGTCCGGATCGGCGTCGCGGTCAACGGCGACCCGCAGCAGCTGCGTCAGGTCCTGCTGCAGACGCCAGGCTTCGGCCAGATCGGCGAGCGCGCCGGCCGGGGCCGCGCCGATCCGAGCGAACGCCTCGAGCGCGGCGGCGGTGTTGGCGTCAAGCGGCCCGCCGGCCGGCGCGTGCGCGAGCTGGAGGAACTGCGCCGCGAATTCGATGTCGACGAGGCCGCCGTCGCAGAGCTTGCAATCCCAGAAGCCCTTGGCCGGCCGCTCGCGGGCCATGAGCGCGCGCATGTCGAGCACGTCGCGCACGATCGCCCGGGCCTCGCGCGGGGCGCGCAGCTTGGCCTCGATCGAAGCGGCGGCGCGCGTCGCGAACGCGGAAGACGACGCCCAGGCGACGCGGGCGCGGGTGAGGGCGAGGAGCTCCCAGGTTTCGGCGTCGCGGGCGTAGTAGTTGTCGAACGCCGCCATGCTGACCGCGACCGGCCCCTGTGTGCCGGAAGGACGCAGGCGCATGTCGACGTCGTAGAGCTCGCCCTCGGCGGTCGGCGCCGAGAGCGCGGTGACGAGCCGTCCGGTGAACCGGGCGTAGAAGGTCTCGGCCGCCCAGCCTTTGATGGCGGACGCCCCGGCCGGTTCGGCCGGCGCGTAGAGCGTCATCAGGTCGAGGTCGGATCCGGCGGTCATCTCGCGCGAGCCGCACTTCCCGAGCGCGATCACCGCCACCTCGCCCGGGAACGAGCCGGCGAGGCGCTCCACTTCGGCGAGCGCGGCGCCCGCCAGACCGGCGATGCAGACGTCGGCGAGGTCGGCGAACGCTTCGCCCGCCTGGGCGGCGCTCGCTGTCCCGGCCAGCACCTGCAGCCCGATCTGGAACGCCCGCTCGCGGCGCAGCCGCCGGGCTGCGTCCATAGCCGCCTCGAAGCCGTCGTCGCCGCGAAGCTCAGGCGACGGCGGGCCGAGGGGCGCGAGCGGCGCGAAGAAAGCCGGATCGAGCAGCGCGTCGAGCGTTGCGGGCTGGCGGGCGAGGCGTCTGGCCATCGCCGGCGCCACGGCCATCACGCGCACGATCAGCTCCAGCAGCTGCGGTCGGGCGAGGAACAGCGACTGGGCTTGCACGCCGCCCGCAAGGCCGGAGAAGAACTCGCCAAACCGGGCGAACGCGAGGTCCGGCGCGCCCGTGGCCGCGACAGCGTCTAGCAGCCGCGGCGCGAGGCGCGTGAACAGCTCGCGCCCTCGCTCGGTCCGGGTCGCCGTGACGTGGCCGTGGTGCCAGGCGCGGATCGTGGCCGCCACCGCCGCCGGATCGGAGAACCCCATGCGCTTCAGCGTCGCCAGCGTCTGCGGATCGTCCTCGACGCCGGTGAACACGAGGCTGCCGAAGCGCGAGGAGAGCGGCTCCTCGCCGGCGAACAGCTCGGCATAGCGCCTGCCGACCGCCTTCAGGGTGCGGACGACGCCCGCGTCGAAGCGGCGCAGGTCCGCCTCGCCGGCGAGCGCCGCGACGCGCCGCCGCTCGCGGTCCGCCGTCGGCAGACGGTGGGTCTGCTCGTCTGCGATCATCTGCACGCGGTGCTCCAGCGCGCGGAGGCGGCGGTAGGCGTCCGCCAGGTCCGCCGCCGCGGCGTCGGTCACGTGGCCGGAGGCGGCCAGCGCGGCGAGCGCGTCCAGCGTGCGCGGCGAGCGCAGGCTCTCGTGTCGTCCGCCGAGGATCAGCTGCTGGGTCTGCACGAAGAACTCGACCTCGCGGATGCCGCCAGGCCCGAGCTTGAGGTCGGCGCCGGGTGCGGCGAGGCGCGCGTCAGGCCGCAGCTCCTGGATCTGCCGCTTGATCGAGTGGATGTCGGCGATGGCGGCGAAGTCGAGGTTGCGGCGCCAGACGAAGGGTTGCAGCTCGGCCAGGAACGCCTCGCCACGCGCGACATCGCCGGCGCAGACGCGCGCCTTGATCGTCGCCGCACGCTCCCAGTTCTGGCCGACCGTCTCGTAGTATTCGACCGCCTGGTCGACCGGCACCGCCGGCGGTGTCGACGACGGATCGGGCCGCAGCCGTAGGTCGACGCGGAAGACATAGCCGTCGACGGTGCGGTCCTGCAGCGTCTGCGCCATCGCCTTGGTGAGGCGCTGGGCGAAATCGTTCGGCTCGACGCCCTCGGCCAACGGTAGCGCCGCCGGATCGAAGAAAACCGAAATGTCGATGTCGCTGGAGTAGTTCAGTTCGAAGGCGCCCATCTTGCCGAGCGCGACGACGAAGAGCCCGGGCGCGGGGTTCGACGGATCGATCGGCCCGGCGAAACGGCCCTCCAGCGACCTCGCGGCGAGCGCGAGGGCGGCGCGCACGGCGGCGTCGGCGAAGCGGCTCAGCGCGCCCGTCACCCGGTCCAGGTCCCACACGCCGCCGAGGTCGCAGAGCGCGGTGAGGAGATGCAGCTGCGCCTTCAGACGCCGCAGCTCGGCTCCGCCGGCGGCTGGGTCCAGCGTGGCGGCGGCCACGGCTTCGGCCACCAACGCGTCCGCGAGCGCATCGGGATCGGCCGCCAGGGCCGACGCGAGGCTGTCGGGCCGCCGCCGCGCCAGCGCGGCGAGGTAGGGCGAGGCGGCGAACACCGGCGCCAGCGCCGGCCAGACGGCGTCGGCGGCGGCGCCGATCGCCTCGCGCGTCCGTTCGGCGGCGGCGGCGTCGACGACGGGGCCGCAGGGCTGGATCCGGTCGCTGAGCGTCTTCACCCGCCTTTAGGACCGCGACGGCCCCTCCATAGCAACCCTCTTGGGTCGCGACGGCAGCCCGATCGGCCATGCTTTCGCAGCCCGGCGCGGCGCGATATCGTCGCTTCCAGGCCGCGCGACGGAGGCTGGCGATGGCGTTCCTCCAACTATCGAAGGTGAAGCTCGAGTACTTCCAGCACGGCGATGGGCCGGAGCGGGTGGTTCTGATCCACGGCTTCCAGGCTTCGGCCAAGATCTGGCGGCTGGTGCAACAGGCGTTGCCGGCTGACCGCTACACCTCGATCGCGATCAACAACCGGGGCGCCGGCGCCTCGGACGCGCCGCCCGACGCGGCGGACTTCGGCTGCGGGCCGTTCGCCGCCGACGCCTACGAGCTGACCCAGGCGCTGGGCTGGCGCAGCTTCACCATGGTCGGTCACTCGATGGGCGGCGCGACGGCGGCGCAGTTCGCCGTCGACCATCCGGACGCGCTCAAGGGCCTGATCCTGCTCGATCCGGCCGATCCCGATGGCCGGGCGCCGCCTGGGGTCGACCTCGAGGCCCTGATCGACGCGCGGCTCGCCGCCCGGCGCGAGCAGCTCGCTCGCGGAGGGGCCGGCGACGGCATCGACGTCAGGGGCGCGGACGCGAACGTCGACCTGATGCGCGAGCTGGCCGAGGACATGCGCAACGCGCCGGAGCGACGCTTGCGCGGCTCGATGCGCTCGATGTTCGAGATCCGCATCGGCGAACGGGTCGGCAAGCTGCCGATGCCGGTGTTGCTGGCCGGCGGCGACGCCGACGCCCTGATCCCGGTCGCCAGCATGCTGGCGACCTGGTCGAAGCTGCCGGCGGGCAGCGGCCTGCATTTCTGGCACGGGGTCGGCCACTCGCCCAACCTGGACTGTCCCGAAGCCGTGGCCGCCCTTATCCGCCAGTTCGTCGAGACGACCATCCCGGCGAAGACGAAGGCGCGCGAGGCCCAGCCGGCCGCCGCCGGTTAGGTCGCGACTCGTCTCAAGGCCGCCATCCACCGCCGGACTTCCACGAAGAAGAGCGGCACGAAGAAGATCGCCAGCAGGGTCGCCGCCAGCATGCCGCCGATCACGCCAGTGCCGATGTCGTGCTGGCTGGCCGCGCCCGCGCCCGAGGCGATCGCGAGCGGGAAGACACCCGCCATGAACGCGAGCGAGGTCATCAGGATCGGCCGCAGCCTGAGGCGCGAGGCCGTCATCGCCGCCTCCAGCGGCTCGCGGCCCTGTTCCTCCGCCTCATGCGCGAACTGCACGATCAGGATGGCGTTCTTGGCCGCGAGCCCCATCGTGGTCAGCAGCCCGACCTGGAAGTAGACGTCGTTGTAGAAGCCGCGCAGCGTCGCCGCGGCGACGGTGCCGAAGACGCCGAGCGGGACGACCATGATGACCGACAGCGGAGTCGTCCAGCTCTCGTAGAGCGCCGCCAGGCAGAGGAACACCACCAGCAACGACAGCCCGTAAAGGAACGGCGCCTCCGACCCGGACAGCCGCTCCTGGTAGGAGAGCCCGGTCCACTCGTACGCGACGCCGTGCGGCAGCTGGGCGATCAGCTTCTCCATCTCGCGCATCGCCGCACCGGAGCTCTGGCCGGGGGCGGACTGACCCTGGATCTCGAGCGCCGGCTGGCCGTTGTAGCGACCGAGCTGCGCCGGCCCGGCGGCCCAGTTCGTCGTGGCGAAGGCGGAGAAAGGCGCCATGGTCCCCGTCGCGCCGCGCACGTACCACGCGCCGATGTCTTCGGGCCGTGAACGGAACGGCGCGTCACCCTGCAGGAAGACCCGCTTCACCCGCCCCCGGTCGACGAAATTGTTGATGAACAGGCCGCCCCAGGCGCTGGCGAAGGTGCTGTCGACATCTGCCAGGCTCAATCCGAGCGCGCTGGCCTTGGCCAGGTCGACGTCGAGGTGGAGCTGCGGCGTATCCAGCTGGTTGTTGGGCCGCACGCCGGAAAGGATCGGATCCTTGGCTGCAAGCGCCAGCAACTGGCTCTGAGCCGCCACCAGGCGCTCGTGCCCGATGCCCGCGCGATCCTCCAGCTCCAGGTCGAAGCCAGATGTGCTGCCGAGCCCCGGCACCGCCGGCGGCACCAGGATGAATACCTGTCCGTCGCGAACCTGCTGCGCGAGGTTCCGCGTCGCACGCTGGGCGATCGCCGACGCGGCGTTCTGCGCGCCAGGACGCTCGCTCCAATCGCTCAGGTGGATGAAGGCCTGGCCGAGGTTCTGGCCGTTGCCGCTGAAGTTGAAGCCGGCGACCGTGAACAGCGTCTCGATGTTCCGCTTCTCGTCTCCCAGGAGGTAGTGCTCGATCTGTTTGCCGACCGCTACCGTCCTGGATTGGGTGGCGCCCACCGGCAGCGTGTAGAGACCGATCATCGAGCCTTGATCCTCGACCGGCAGGAACGACGTCGGCAGGCGCAGGAACAGCGCCAGCAGGGCCGCGACCAGAACGCCGTAGAGCACGATCGCTGGCAGCGGGCGCCCGAGCACGCGGCCGAGCGAGCCCTGATAGGCGCCGACGGTGGCGGCGAAGGTCCGGTTGAACCAGCCAAAGAAGCCGCGGCCATGCTCGCGATGGCCACGCTCGACGGGCTTGAGCAAGGTCGCGCAGAGGGCCGGCGTCAGGGTCAGCGCCACGAAGATCGACAGCACCATGGCCGAGACGATGGTGATCGAGAACTGGCGGTAGATGACGCCGGTCGAGCCGCCGATGAAGGCCATCGGCAGGAACACCGCCGCCAGCACCAGCGCGACGCCGATCAGCGCGCCGGTGATTTCGTTCATCGAACGGATCGTGGCGTCTTTCGGCGGCAGCCCTTCCTCGCTCATGATCCGCTCGACGTTCTCGACCACGACGATGGCGTCGTCGACCAGCAGGCCGATCGCCAGCACCATGCCGAACATGGTGAGCGTGTTGATCGAGTAGCCGAAGATCGCAAGCACGCCAAAGGCGCCCAGCAGCACGACTGGCACCGCCACCGCCGGGATCAGCGTCACGCGCCAGTCCTGCAGGAATACGAACATCACCGCGATGACCAGGACGATGGCCTCGATCAGAGTGACGATGACCTGCTGGATCGAGAGCTTGATGAACGTGGTGGAATCGACCGGGAAACTCAGCTTGAGCCCCGGCGGCAGACTCGCGGCCAGCTCGTTCGCCTTCTGCTTGACGAGGTCGGCGGTGGTGAGCGCGTTGGCGCCGGGCGACAGCTGGATGGCGACGCCGCCGGCGGGCAGCCCGTTGAGACGCGTCGTCGTCGAATAGTCGTCGGCGCCCAGCTCGACCCTCGCCACATCGGAGAGCCGCACGACCGAGCCGTCCGGCTGCGTCTTCAGGATGATCGCCCTGAACTGGTCCGGTGTGGTCATCAGCGACTGGGCGGTGATCGTCGCGTTAAGCTGCTGCCCGGGCGGCGAGGGCAATCCCCCGACCTCGCCGGCGGTCAGCTGGACATTCTGGGCCAGCACCGCCCTGGTCACGTCGGACGGCATCAGCCCGTAGGACTGCAGCCTGTAGGGATCGAGCCAGATGCGGATCGCGTACTGGCCGCCGAATACCCGGACATTGCCGACGCCGTTGATCCGCGCCAGCGGGTCCACCACGTAGCTGCGCAGGTAGTCGGCGATGTCGATCGAGCTGTAGCGCCCGCTGGTGTCGTAGAGCGCCACGACCATCAGGAACCCGCCCTGGGCCTTGGCCACGCCGATTCCCCGCTGCGTCACCTCGGCGGGCAACAGCGGCAGGGCCGACTGCAGCTTGTTCTGCACCTGCACCTGGGCGATGTCGGGATTGGTCCCGGGCGCGAACGTCACCTGGATCTGCGCGCTGCCGTCCGAGCTGCTCGACGACGAGAAATAGAGCAGGTGGTCGAGGCCGGTGAGCTGCTGTTCGATGACCTGGGTGACCGAGGTCTCGACGGTTTGCGCCGAGGCGCCGGGATAGTTGGTGAAGACTCCGACCGAAGGCGGCGCGATCGTCGGGTATTGCTCGATCGGCAGGGTGCGGATGGCGAGCGCGCCGGCCACCATGATCACGATCGCGATGACCGTCGCGAAGATCGGCCGCTCGATGAAGAAGCGCGACAGCAACCGCCCGCTCCTACTGCAGATTGTCCGCGGGGACGGCGCGCGCCCGCATGCCAACTTCCACCGATTGGCCCCCCTCCACGACCACGAGGTCGCCGGGCGCGAGCCCTGACGTGACGAGCCACTTGTTGCCGACGGTCTGAGCCACCTGCAGGCGGCGCAGCTCCACGACGCCCTCTCGGTTGAGCACCAGCGCGGTCGGCTGGCCCTTCTGGTCGCGCGTCACCCCCTGCTGGGGAACCAGCAGGCCCGACGGATTGACGCCTTCGATCACGGTCGCGCGCAGGAACATGCCGGGCAGAAGCAGGCCGGACGGGTTCGGAAACACGGCCCGAAGCCTCACAGCGTCCGTAGCGGGGTCGACGGTGACGTCGGTGAACTGCATGCGCCCTGCGAGCGGGTACTGCGAGCCGTCGTCGAGCGTGAGACGCACCTCGGCGCTCGTGCTTGCGTCCGCTTTGAGCCCGCCTTGCGCCATCTGCCGACGGAGCGCCACGACCTGCGCCGCGGACTGAGTGACATCGACGTAGATCGGATCGAGCCGCTGGATCGTGTCGAGGGCCGTGGGCTGGTTCGCGGTGACCAGCGCGCCTTTGGTGACCGTCGAGATGCCGATCCTTCCGGAGATCGGCGCGGTGACCCGCGTGAACTCCAGATTGATCCGCGCGGCTTCCGTGGCGGCCCGGGCCTGTTTCACCGTGGCCTCGGCTTCCTTGAACGCCGCTTCGGCGTCGTCGGCGTCCTGCAAGGCGATCGAGTGGAGCTTTGCCAGCCCCTCGAAGCGTTCGGCCTTCAGGCGCGCGGTGGTGAGGTTGGCCTCGGCGTTGGCGAGCTGCGCCTGCGCCTGGGCGTACGCGGCCTGAAACGGCGCCGGCTCGATCTGGTAGAGCACCTGGCCGGCGCGCACGATCGAGCCCTCGTCGAACAGGCGCGCCTTGATGATCCCACCCACTTGCGGGCGCACGTCGGCGATCTCGTAGGGGCTGGTGCGTCCAGGAAGCTCGGTGGTCAGCGTCACCGGCTGGGGCGCCATCCTCACGACACCGACCGTTGGCGGCGGCCGACTCTCCGGGCCGTGGCCGCCGCACGCGGCGAGCGCGAGGGCGGCGAGCACGCAGGCCAAACCGGCGCACGCGCCATGCGCTGCGCTGCTGCGGCGCGGAGCCTTCCCGGCTAGCGCCGGCCGACCGCGTCGCGGTCCAGAATCGTACAAGCGCCGCATCCCCTCTCGCACTTTCGGCGACGAGCCATTCCGACTGCACGTCACACCCCATACCAATCTGGCCGGGCGCAGGCATAGAAGCGAGTCGCCGGACCAACGCTCGACGTCGTCGGATGTCGACCGAGAGCGGGCTATCCGCCCGGCAGCACCAAAGCGACCCTGAGGCCCGGACCCTTGCCGTCGAAACAGCCGGGGCCTTCGTCGAGCTCTAGCCGGCCGCCGTGGGCGCGGGCGACGGCGGCGACGAGCGAGAGGCCGAGGCCCGCGCCGGGCGCGTTGCGGCTGTTCTCCAGGCGCACGAAGCGCTCGATCACCCGATCGCGATCGCCCTCGGGCACGCCTGGCCCGGTGTCGGTGACGGAGAGCTCGACATCGCCTGAGCCGCGCCGCCGCACACGCAGCATCACCGCGCCGCCGGCCGGCGTGTACTTGACCGCGTTGTCGAGCATGTTGGCGAGCGCCTGGGCGATGAAGTCATGGTTGCCGCGCAGCGAAAGGCCGCTCGCCAGCTCGGCGGCGAAGTCGAGGCCCTTCTCCTCGCTGACGGGCTCATAGAGCTCGGCGACGCCGGCGGCGAGCTCGCCGGGATCGAACGTGCTCTGATCCGGCGCTGAGGCGGCCGCCTCGAGGCGCGCGATGGCCAGCACCGCGCCGAAGGTCTTCAGCACGCCGTCGGCGTCCTCGAGCGCCTGGCGCAGCGCGGAGATCGGATCGCCGCGGCCGGCCTCGGCCTCGATCAGCGCGGCCTCCATGCGGGCCCTGAGCCGGGTGAGGGGCGAGCGCAGGTCGTGGGCGATGGCGTCGCCCGCATGGCGCAGACCCGCGATCGAGCGCTCGAGGCGCTCGAGCATGTCGTTGAGGCCGGCGGCCAGCTCGTCGAGCTCGTCGCCGGCGCCGCGCACGCGGGTCCGGGCGCCGAGGTCGCCCATCCGCGCGGCGTTGATGACCTCGTTGAGCGCGTTCATGTTGCGCGAGACGTCGCGGGCGACGAAGACGCCGCCGGCCAGCCCCAGCACGATCACCAGCGCCGCCGCGCCCCAGAGGGCGTTGACGATCTTGAGCACGTAGCCCTGCGCCTCGCCCACGTCGGCGCCGACGAAAAGCAGCTCGCCGCCGGGCAGGCGCTCCTCCATGCCCCGCGCCGGCCGGCGCGCGGCGGCCCCGCCGGCGTCGGTGTCGGTGAGACCGAAGCTGACCCAGGCCTGGGTCTGCGGCGGGTTGGCGATCGGGGACTTGGCGATGCAGCCCGAGATCGGCGTCCCCTTCTCGTCCATCACCAGGTAGAGGAAGCTGTGGGTGCTCGACGAGCGCTCGATCACCGCCTCGTTCAGCGCCGTGAAGCCGCCGTGGCGATAGACCGCCTCGAGCGAGCGCGCCTCGCGCAGGATCGCCGCGTCGGCCGTCCGCGCGGCTTCGCCGGCGGTGGCGATGTAGATGTAGCCGAGGAACGCGCTGGCGGCCGCCGCGAAGAGGGCGAGGAACAGCAGCGTCAGCCGGAACGGCGTCGTGCGGACGAGGCGCGGTAGGCGCATGGCCGGGTCGGCCGCGTCAGGCTTCCAGGCGGTAGCCCGCGCCGCGGACCGTCTGCAGCATCGGGCGGTCGAAGCCCTTGTCGATCTTCGAGCGCAGCCGCGAGATATGGACGTCGATGACGTTGGTCTGGGGGTCGAAGTGGTATTCCCAGACCCGTTCCAGCAGCATCGTGCGCGTCACCGACTGGCCGGCATGGCGCATCAGGAACTCGAGCAGCTGGAACTCGCGCGGCTGCAGGTCGATCTCCTGACCCTTGCGGCGGACCTCGCGGCCGATCAGGTCCATCTCGAGCTCGCCGACGCGCAGCAGCGTCTGCACCGAGCCGGTCTCGCGCCGGCGCGCCAGCGCCTCGACGCGGGCGATCAGCTCGGCGAAGGCGTACGGCTTGACGAGATAGTCGTCGCCGCCTGCCTTCAGGCCCTCGACCCGGTGGTTGATCTCGCCGAGCGCGGAGAGGAAC
>DATKMZ010000159.1:0-23742 GCA_035541575.1 Caulobacteraceae bacterium
CTATCCGTTCAACTACTGATCCGAGAGACTTCAGTCGCTTCGGCTCACGAGGCTGCGTCCGAACTGAGGATCACGTTCTGCGCTCTACCCGGTCGCGAAGGCTCTTCAGGCTCGTCGTGTGGAGCGCAGCGAAGTCCGCAAACGGCTGAGGGGATCGTCCTCGGCCATTCCCACCTTACCGGGAGCGGCCCGGGCCGAGTTCAGAGCACCAGGTCTAGTTCAGCGGCGCGCGGCGGCCGACCCAGGGCGCGGCGCGTTCGAGCTGGCCGGCGAGACTGAGCAGCAGGGCGTCCTCGCCCTGGCGCGCGACGAACTGGACGCCGATCGGCAGCCCCCCTGCGCTCATCGCCAGCGGCACGCTGGCGGCCGGCTGGCCGGTGACGTTGAACGCCTGGGTGTTGGGCATGAAGTCGAACAGCCGACGTGTGTAGCCTTCGAGGTCCAGCGGCTCGCCGCGCAGGTGGCCCACCGGGATCGCTGGCGAGCCCAGCGTCGAGCAGATCAGGATGTCGTAGCGCTCGAAGAACGCCGCGACCGCGCGGCCAAGCGCATGGGCGATGCGCAGCGACTGGATGTAGGCCGAGCCGGTGATCGTGCGCCCGCGCTGGTAGCTGGACCAGGTGATCGGCTCGATCTCGTCCTCGGCGATCGGCCGGCCGCGTCTGGTCGCGACGGTGTCAAGGTCGGCCGCGACGCTGGCCGAGATCACGACGCCGGCGGCCGCCAGCGAGGCGCGCTCGATCGGCGGATCGGCCTCCTCGACCAGGTGTCCGAGGCTCTCGCAAAGCTTGGCGGCGTCGCGAACCGCCTCGGCGCACTCCGGATCGAGCCCCGAGGACGAGAACGCCTGGGTGGTGAAGGCGACGCGCAGGTGCCTGGGATCGCGCTCGGCCGCGGCCAGGAACGGCTCGGCCGGCGGCGCGGTCCAGTAGGGATCGCCGGGCTGCGGGTGGCCCGCGACGTCGAGCAGGATCGCGCTGTCGCGAACCGAGCGGCTGACCACGTGCCCGCAGGAGAAACCGCCCCAGCCCTCGTCCTTCGGCGCGTAGGAGACGCGGCCGCGCGACGGCTTCAGCCCGAAGAGGCCACAGCATGAGGCCGGAATCCGGATCGAGCCGCCGCCATCGCTGGCGTGCGCCGCGGGCACGATGCCGGCCGCCACCGCCGCCGCCGCGCCGCCGGACGAGCCGCCGGCGGTCCGCGACAGGTCCCAGGGATTGCGCGTGGGCCCGAACATCGCCGGCTCGGTGACCGGCTCCAGCCCGAGCTCGGGCGTGTTGGTCTTCCCGAAGATGACGAGGCCGGCTTCCTTGTAGAGGCTCGTCAGAGGACTGTCGGTCTCGGCGATGTCCTGCGCGTAGAGCCGGCAGGAGTCGGTGGTCGCGGTTCCGGCGAGCTTCGGCCCCAGGTCCTTCAGCAGGAACGGCACGCCGGCCAGCGGCCCGGCCGGCGCGTGCGCGGCCACCTCGCGGCGCGCCCGCTCGCCGAGATCGTGGGTGATGGCGTTGATCCTTGGATTGACCTTGGCGGAGCGGGCCAGCGCCGCCTCCAGCGCCTCGGCGGCGGAGAAGGCGCCGGCGGCGATCCGCGCGGCGAGGCCGACCGCGTCGAGCGACAGGTACTCAGCTTCCGTGATCGCCATCGTCGCCTCGCCTTCCAATCCCGCTTCGCTTGGAGCACAGGGGGCGGCGAAAGCCAACGCGCCACGATGATTCCCGTCACCGACCAGATCAGCCTCGACGAGCGGGAGATCGAGGAGAGCTTCCTGCGCGCCTCGGGTCCAGGCGGCCAGAACGTCAACAAGGTGGCGACGGCCGTGCAGCTGCGCTTCGACGCGGCCGCGTCGCCGTCGCTGGGTTCGGCGGTGAAGGAACGCCTGCGTCGCCTCGCCGGCCGGCGGATGACCGACGCCGGCGTGATCGTCATCACCGCCAACCGTTTCCGCACCCAGGAGCGCAACCGCGCCGACGCGCTGGAGCGGCTCGTCACGCTGATCGCGCAGGCTTCACACGCCCCCGCCGCGCGCCGGCCCACGAAGCCGACCCGCGCGGCGCGGCAGAGGCGCATCGACGAGAAGAAGCGGCGCGGCGCGGTCAAGCAGCTGCGCGCAACGCCGTTCGACTAGTTGCCAACCCGGGCGGCGACGCTAGTTTGCGCGCCCTTCGAGAGGAGCCAGACTTGATCCGTACGACTTCGGCGATCGGCCTCGCCGCTTTCCTTGCGTTGTCGCTCGCCGGCTGCGGCGGCCCGAGTTCGTCCTCGTCGTCGAACACCAGCGCCGCCGGCGGCCAGGCCGCCGCGCCGAGCGCGCCGGTGACCTTGACCGATGCGCAGAAGAAGCAGCTCGTCGCCGAATTGCCGGCGGCCTACCAGGCGGCCGACCTTTCGAACGGCGAGGCCAAGTTCGCGGTCTGCCGCTCGTGCCACACGACCGCGCAGGGCGGCGACGACATGACCGGGCCAAACCTCTGGGGGATCTTCGGCCGCAAGGCGGGCTCGAAGACCGGGTTCGCCTACTCGGATGACATGAAGAACGCCGGCTGGACCTGGGACGCCGACCGCCTCGACAAGTGGATCACCAACCCCAAGACCGTCCTGCCGGGCACAAAGATGACCTTCATCGGCATGCCCGACGCGAACGACCGCCGCGACGTGATCGCCTTCCTGAAGGCGCAGACGAGCCCAGCGCCGAAGTAGGTTCCTGACGCGCTCTTCGAGCGCTCCTCACCATGACGAGCAGGGGGAGAGCGCCCGCACACCGCTTTCGTCATCCCGAGGAGCCGCGGAGCGGCGTCTCGAAGGACGCATCAAGGCCTCAGGCGTCGTAGCCAGGGCTTTCGCGCTCGAGCTTGCGCAGCGCGCCCGGCCAGGCGAGCCCGCCGCCGACGCCGCGCCGGGTCTGGCTGTTCACCTCGCGCCGGGCGGGGACCGGCGAGAGCAGCACGTTCTCGCGGCCGGCCGAGAGCGCCATCACCTGCATCTTGCAAGCCCGCTCGAGGTAGAACATCCCGTTCCAGCAGTCGGCCGCCGTCTGGCCGAGCGCGAGCGTGCCGTGGTTGCGCAGGATCATCAGGGTCGAGTCCGGCCCCAGGTCCTTCACCAGCCGCTCGCGTTCGTCGAGGTCGAGCGCGATGCCCTCGTAGTCGTGGTAGGTCAGCCGCGGCAGCACGATCAGCGCATGCTGGGTCAGGGGCAGCAAGCCTTCCTTCTGCGCCGCGACCGCCGCGCCCTGATCGGTGTGCAGATGCATCACGAAGTGGGCGTCCTCTCGGTTCATGTGCACCGCCGAATGGATCGTGAAGCCCGCCGGATTGATGAAGTAAGGCGTGTCCTGGAGGATGGCGCCGTCGGTGTCGATCTTCACCAGCGACGAGGCGGTGATCTCGCCGAACCACATGCCGTAAGGATTGATCAGGAAATGATGCTCGGGGCCGGGAATGCGGGCCGAGATGTGGGTGTAGATCATGTCGTCCCAACCGAAGAGGGCGACCAGGCGATAGAGCGCCGCCAGGTCCACGCGGGCGCGCCACTCGTCTTCGGAAACCTTGCCCTTGAGCGAGACCGAACCCGCCAGCGAACCGTCGGCCATGAGCTTCTCCCTTGGATCTCCAGGAAAAGACTCGGCGCTCGGGGGGCCTGCGTCAAGCGGGCGCGGGCCGGCCGTCAGATAGCGGAAGCCTGTTCTTAACCAGGAGATGTAAGAAATCGAGGTGGGCGCCATATCAGCGTCCCTGGACGAGCGTCGACACGAAGGGACGTCGTGGAGTTTCTGGCCGAGGCCGAACCGCTGCTGAAGCTCGCGCGCAGCCGAGACCCGGCCGATCGCGAACGCCTGCTGGCGCGCCTGGTCGACGTCTGCGAACACGAGGCCGGCGAGCTGGCGCCCGGCGCGGCCGACCAGATCGAAGCCGTGTTCCTGGCGCTCGTCGGCGAAGTCGAACGCGACATCCGCGCGCGGCTCGCCGAGCGCCTCGCCCGCGCCGACTGGGCGCCGCCGAGGCTGATCGAGACGCTCGCCAGCGACGACATCGAGGTCGCCCGCCCGCTGATCGCGGCGAGCCCGCTGCTGCGCGACGAGGCCCTGATCCGGCTGATCACCGAGGCGACCCTCGCCCACCGCGTCGAGGTGGCCCAGCGCCCACGTCTCTCGGCCGCCGTGGTCGAGGCTGCGTTGGATGCCGCCGAGCCGGCGGTGCTGACGGCGCTGGCCGGCAACTCCACCGCGGACATCAATCCGGTCTGCATGGCCAGACTGGTCGATCACGCCAAGAGCATCGCCGCGCTCGGCCAGCCGCTCGCCGTCCATCCGCGGATGAGCGCCGAACTCGCCAAAGGCCTCTACCTCTGGGTCGGCCAGGCCCTGCGCAAGCAGATCGTCGCGCGCTTCGATGTCGACGCCGCCGCGCTCGACGCGGCGATCGCCGCGAGCATGTCGGAGGGCGCGCCGAAGTCGAAGCGCAACGGACCCGACGCCTCGGAAATGCGTCTGGTCGACAAGCTCGCGGCCGCCGGACAGCTCAAGTCCGGCTATCTGATCCGTGTGCTGAAGGAGCACCAGCTCGGTCTGTTCGAGGCGGCGCTCGCGAAACTTGGCGGATTCCGCGTGGAGGACATCCACCGCGCGGTGATGAGCCCCGACCGGCCGGAGCTGCTGGCGCTCACGCTCGCGGCCGTCAACGTGGACCGAAGCGTCTTCCCGACTATTCTGGAGATGGTTCGTCAGTGTAACGACGGATTGCCCGGCGGCGGCCAGGAAGGCGCGCGGCGGGCCGCCAACGCCTTCGGGCCGTTCGCACCCGATATCGCCGCCAGCGCCTTCCGCCAGGCTATCTCGGCCGTTTGACAAACGGGGACGCCTGCGGCCTTTGGACCGGATGGCCGCCCCTCGCCTCGCCTTCCTCGCCGCCGATCGACCCGAGGCCGCCGCGGCCCGCGCCGCGCTGGTGCGCCGCTATGGCGAGGCCCCGGCGGAGGAGGCTGACGTGCTCGTCGCCCTGGGCGGCGACGGCTTCATGCTGGAGACGCTCCGTCGCGCCCTGCCCAGCCGCCGCCCTGTCTACGGGATGAACCGCGGATCGGTCGGGTTCCTGATGAACGACTACGCCGAGGAAGGGCTGCTGGAGCGCATCGCCGCCGCAGAGCGGGCGGTGATCTACCCGCTCGTCATGACCGCCCGCGACGCCCACGGGCGAACCCATGAAGCCATCGCGATCAACGAGGTCTCGCTGCTGCGCCAGACCTACCAGACCGCCAAGCTGCGCATCCTGGTCGACGGCAAGGCGCGCCTGGCCGAACTGATCTGCGACGGGGCGCTGGTCTCCACGCCGGCGGGATCGACCGCCTACAATCTCTCGGCGCACGGACCGATCATCCCCTTGAGCGCCGAGGTGCTTGCGTTGACGCCGATCAGCGCGTTTCGACCGCGGCGGTGGCGTGGGGCGCTTTTGTCGCACAAGGACAAAGTGACGTTCCAGATCCTGGAGCCGGAGAAGCGGCCAGTCAGCGCGGTCGCTGATAACGCCGAAGTTCGCGATGTGATTCAAGTAGATGTGGTCGAGGACCGTCGCGTCGGCCTGACCATCCTGTTCGACGCCGGACGAAGCCTCGAGGAGCGGGTGCTGGCAGAGCAGTTCACGGTCTGATCCGGCCGGCTCAGACCTCGTTAAGCCTTTTCCGATACCGTTTTAGGCCTCGAAGTTCGGGGAGACGCGTACGGTGGGCGACAATAATCCGGGTCAGGTGATTCAGGTTCCGAACACGCTGAGGCTCAAGGTCGGCGGCCGTCTGGGCGCGATCGATCCGGCGGCGATCGCCAAGGCTGAAGCGGCGCTGAAGAGTCTGTCCGGCAACTTCGCTGAATGGCTGGCCGACGAGGTCGCCAAGCTCGAGGCCGCCCGCCAGCGCGTCAGGACCGACGGCCTGACCACCGAAGCCTCCGAGAACCTTTACCTGCGCGCCCACGACCTGAAAGGGCTCGGCGCCACTTACGAATACCCGCTGGTCACCCGCATCGCCGGCTCGCTCTGCAAGCTGATCGACGATCCGGCCAAGCGCGCCGAGGCGCCGATGGCGCTGGTCGACGCGCACATCGACGCGATCAAGGCGGCCGTCAAAGGCGGCATTCAGACGGACACCCACCCGGTCGGCCGCGCGCTCGTCACCGAACTCGAGCAGCAAGTGAAGGACTTCGCCGCCGGCTGAGCGGCGAGGATCCCTACATCACGCGCGACATCGGCTCCACGACCGCGCCGTAGCCGGCGTCCGGGGGTATCACCAGCACGCGCTCGCCGTTCCGTTCGTGCACCTTCGGCTCGACGGTGACGAGCTCGCGCGCTCTCGCCCGGACCACCGCGTCCTCCGCGTCCGAGGCCTCCGCCAGCAGCTTCAGGTTCATTCGCGTCGGGAAGATCACGGTGCGTTCGCCGATCTCGCCCAGCCGCAACGCTTCGGTCGGCCGGATCCACTCGGCGTCGACTGTCTCGGCGCCGTCGCAGACGGCCAGCTGCTCCTCGGGCGCGCGGGCGAGGTAGAACCAGGTGTCAAAGCGGCGCGGCACGATCACCGGCGTGATCCAGCGGGCGAACACCGTCAGGGCCTCGAGGTCGAGGTAGAGGTCGAGCTCCTTGATGAGATCGAGAAAGGGCCGGCGATCCTTGCCGATGTCCTCGCGCGCCGCCGCGGCCCGCTCGTCGCCCCGGAACGGCGAGCCGTCGATGTGGCGGGCCAGCAGGATCCCGGCTTCCTCGTACGCCTCGCGGATCGCGGCGATCCGCAGGGGCCGCTTCTCGGGCAAGGCGTCGCCCCAGCCCATCGTCCGGAACTCCCAGTCGGGATCGTGGTCGCCGGCGTGGGTCTTGCCGCCCGGGAAAACCAGGGCGCCGGCGGCGAAGTCGATCTGGTGATGGCGCTTGACCATCAGCACCTCGAACTCGGGGTCGTCGCGCAGCATCAGGATGGTGGCGGCGGGCGCGATCGGTGCGGCGGGCTTGTCGTTCATCCCGCCAGCTTAGACCGGCGGTTCCGCGCGGTGGAAGGGTGACGCGGCGACAGCCGCGGCGCGATCAGGCCGCGTTGGCGTGCGGCTCGTGCTCGACGGGACCGTCGGTCGCCAGACGGTCCATCTTGTCGATCAGGTAGTCGACGTCGTCCTTCGACATCGCCTGTGGCTGGCTCAGGAACCGCTCCAGCATGCGCCGCTGGAAACGGGCTAGGTCGCCCGGCTCGCCGTCGAACTCCACCGAGTGGAACGCATCGACCGCCGCCCGGAACGCCGGCAGCAGCCGCACCGGCATGCCCGCGCGCTCGTAGATCGCCTTCAAGCCCAGCTCGCCGGCGTCGTGCACCATCAGCCAGGTGCGATGATGCGGCACGCCCGAGAGCTCGGCGAGGCTCCACTCGAAGAACGCCATCTGTCCGCGCGCCAACGCCCGCAGCAACAGCGAGGGCGTCAGGCGATGACCGCGGTGCAGGTGGGCGACGAAACCGGGCAGGTCGGAGGCGCGGGCGGCCTGCTCGACGAGGTCGAGGCTGGCCCGCTCGCGCGTCCCGATCGCCACCGCCAGAGCCGTCTGCGGCGTGACATCGTGGCCGCTGATCAGCCGGTCGCGCAGCTCGCCGGTCACCAGGGTGACCAGCCGCTCGCTGACCGACGCTGGCAGCGCGCTGCGCAGCGCGATCGAGGCCAGCACGGTCTCGGACGCCTCGAACCGGTCGATCGCCGTCTGCAGGCCCGTTTCGGAGAAGGCGGCGCCCTGGTTCTCGCACGCGGTCCGCACCGCTTCAGGATCGGCGACCTCGGCGATCGCGGTGGTCACCTTCTCGGTGAGGACCGGCCGGCGGGCGATCGCCTTCTGCTTCACCGCGCTTCCCAGACGCACGATCTCCGCAAGGTCGTCGTCACTGAAGACCGGCGAGAAGTTCAGCACCGGCAGGGCGATGCTCTCGATGTCGCGCGCGAGTCGATTGGCGACGTCGCGCGGCACCAGCGGCGAGGCCTTCAGGGTGACCGCAAGCGCGCGGCGAACCTGCTCCTCGGCGTCGCGCGCCATGAGTCTAAGGATCTGGTGCGCCTCGTCGCGTTCTTCGTCGGTCAGGTTAGCCCGGTCGATGTGGCGACAGAGCCGGTGCGCGACGATCGCGCGCTCCTCCGGTTCGGCGCCCTTAACCAGGACGCGGATGTCTGCGTCGCTGAGCGCGGCTCTGGTGGTGGTCATACGCCGAACTGGGCCCCCGGGCACTCGATAGAGATTCGACCCGATTAGACGCTCTTAAGCTTAACGCTTGGTTGGAGCCCTCACGTCTCGTTAAGGGTGATTGGTAACCAGGGCACAACTCCCGCGCGGCTAGTCTCGGAACGTCAGTTCGAGGATGCCCCGATGTTCCCCGTCTCAGTCCCCGCCGGCCGCGAGGGCGTTTCCGTCACCGAACAATCGCTCGCGGCGCAGGCCTCTCTGCTGCCGCAGGCGCTCGGCGTCTTCGCGGTCTGCCTGCCGATCTACGTCTGGGCCGGTTCCTTCGCCCGCGACGCGGAATGGATGTCCGCCACGTTCGCGATCTTCGCAATCAACTGGGGCGTCTTCTACGTGGCGGTTCAGCGGCTTCGTCGTCCCGAGATGCAGGACGTCGGCCGGCGCACCCGCCTGCACGTGCTCTGCGGTCTCTTCTGGTCGGTCGCGGTCTGGCAGATGGCGGCGTTCGCAGATCACGCCGGGCCGGCGCGGGACACGCTACTCCTGATGACCGTCGGCGCGGCGGTGCTCTGCCTCTTCTTCACGACGCCGTCCCTGCCCTCGCTGATGATCGTGGGGCCGACCGCGATGGCCGGGCCGCTGATCGCACTGCTGGCGCGGCAGGAGAGTTCGAAGCTGGCGCAGGTCGCATGGGCCGCCTTCGCGCTGGCCTCGATGCTGTCGCTGATCCTCAACCAGAACCTGCGCCGTCAGTTCATGCTCTCCGCAGAGCGCGAGCAGCTGGCCCGCGAGCGCGCCGCCTCGCTCGAAGAGGCCGAGCGCCTCGCCAAGTCCAAGTCCGCCCTCATCGCGACGCTGAGCCACGAGATCCGCAACGGCCTCACCGGCGTGGCGCACGTGCTGGCCGCGGCCGCGGGCCAGGGCGGTCGCGCAGCGCCGTCGCGTGAGCAATCCGCCGCCGCGCTCGCGGCCGCCAACGACCTGATCGCCGTCCTCAACGCCACGCTCGATTCCGAGACGGCGGAGGCGGGTCGGCTGATGGTCGACCGCTCGCCGTTCGACCCCGTTCGCATGGTGCGCGAGCTCGCCGTCGTGCTGCGCCCGCAGGCGGCCGCCAAGCGGCTCGAGCTCAACGTGTTCGTCGACCCCGAGCTCGACGGTCGAGCCGCCGGCCAGGCGCTCGCCGACCCGGCGCGCGTGCGCCAGGTGCTTTCGAACCTCTTGGGCAACGCGGTGAAATACACCACGCGCGGACGGATCGAGGCGCGGATCGAGCTGCGCGGCGACGACCGCATCGCCATCGCCATCGCCGACACCGGCCCGGGCCTCTCGCCCGAGGAGCTGGCCGAGGCGTTCGAGCCGTTCAAGCGCATCGAGCGCACTGCGGCGGGCCTCCCCGGCGCCGGCCTCGGCCTCTCGCTCTCGAAGCGGCTGGTGACCCTGATGGGCGCGACGCTCACCGCCGATTCCGCCGTCGGCGTCGGCAGCTGCTTCACGCTCGAGCTGCCGTTCGACCCGGCCGCCCTGACCGATCCGCAGTCGCAGCGTCCGCTCGAGCTGGCGCCCGTCGCCGACGCGCCGCTCAAGGTGCTCATGGCCGAGGACGACGGCCTGAACGCAGCCATGCTGCGCACGATCCTCGAGCAGCTCGGCCACCAGGTCGTGCACGCCCAGAACGGACGCCGCGCCGTCGATCTCGCTCGCGCCGTCGGCTTCGACCTCGTCATGCTCGACGGTCGCCTGCCGCAGATGGAGACCCCGGACGCCATCCGCGCCATCCGCATGCTCCAGGCGCCGGTGGGCGAGGTGCCGATCATCGCCGTGATCGGCGGCGATGCGGCCGAGGAGGCCGGCGCCTGCATGGCCGCCGGGGCCGACGCCGTCATGCGCAAGCCCGTCTCGGTCTCTGGCGTCGCCCGTGCGATCGCCGAGGCCGGCGCCGTGCGCAAGAAGGCCGCCGCGTAAGCCTTCTCCTCCCGGGCCTTCCTCTGCCAGAATGCCCTGAACAAGGTTCAGGGAGAGGCCCGTGCTGGAAGGACTGAAGGTCGTCGAGTTCGCCACCTACGTCGCCGGCCCCAGCGCCGCGGCGGTGATGAGCGATTGGGGCGCCGAGGTCGTCAAGATCGAGAGCGGGCGCGGGGATCCCACCCGCCGCACCTTCGCCAACCAGCCGCACCTCGAGGGCAACCCCGTGTTTGAGTGGGAGAACCACGGCAAGCGCGGCGTCGTGCTCGACATCGCCAAACCCGCCGGCCGCGAGGCGCTGATCCGGATCCTTCAGGACGCCGATGTCCTCGTCACCAATGTCCGACCGGCCGCGCTGAAGCGCGCCAGGCTCGACTACGACAGCCTGAAGGACCTGCTGCCCCGTTTGATCTACGTCAGCGTCACCGGCTACGGGCTCCAAGGGCGGGGCGCCGACCTGCCGGCGTTCGACATTGCGGCCTTCTGGTCGCGGGCCGGCGTCGGCGGCGCGATGACGCCCAAGGGCCATGAGCCACAGCTGCTCCGGCCCGGCATGGGCGATGCGGTCTGCGCGATCTCCACCGTCTCGGCGACCCTCGCGGCCGTGATCGAGCGTCAGACCACCGGCCGCGGGCGCCTGGTCGAGACATCGCTGATCCGCGCCGGCGCCTATTCGATCGGCTGGGACCTCTCGATCCAGCTGAAGTGGCACCGGCTCGGCTCGCAGCGCACGCGCAAGGACGTGTTCAACCCGATCCAGAACTACTTCCAGACCCAGGACGGCCGCTGGGTCGGCGTCTTCCCTCGCGACGGCCGCGACGACTTCGGCCACATCATCAAGGTGCTCGGGATGGAGCACCTGGCCGACGACGAGCGCTTCGCCACTCATCGCGCGCGGGTCAAGCACACCGCCGAGCTGGTCGAGGCGCTCGACGAGGGCTTCGCTCAGCTGACGCTGGAGGAGGTCGGCGAGCGGCTGACCAAGGCCGACCTCGTCTGGGGCCCGCTGAACTATCCCCGCGACACGGCCAAGGACGACCTCGCCATCACCGCGGGCTGCTTTGTCGAGATCACCGACTCCGATGGCGTGGCTTATCGCCAGCCCACCTCGCCGGCCCGCTTCCCGGGCTATGACGACCGTCCGCGCCGCCCGGCGCCGAAGCTGGGCCAGCACACCCGCGAGGTGCTGGCCGAAGCGGGCTACGCCGAGGCCGAGATCGATGCGTTGATCGCCGAGGGCGCGGCCGGCTGAGGCAGGCCCGCGCCGCGACCTCGGCGATCTCCTGGCGCGCAGATCGGCGCAATGTCCGTCATGCGACCGCCCTGCGTCAGGCTCCCAGCGGCTCGAAGTGCGGAAAGCTCTCCGCACACTCGGGCAACGTACCGAGCGCCGGCATCTCACCGAGCCCCTCCATCCGTTCCCAGAGGGTGGCGATCTCGGGGTGCTCGTGCGCCCGCTTGTGCGCCGCCTCATCGACCCACTCGAACACTTCGACGATGGTGCCGTTGGCTGAGCGGCAGATTATCGGCGCGCGTCCGGTGACCAGTTCATACTTGCGCAGCACCGCGGAGTGAGTCGCGACCAGGTTGTATAGCGCAGCTTCGCTGCCTAGGTGCGGCTTATACAGCGCGAACACGATGGCTGGTCTCGCCATGGGCTTCCTCCTCCAGGTTGAACCACTCGAACCAGCGGGCGCCCACGGTCGCGAGCCGCGCACGATCGAGCACGTAGAGCCAACCACGCCCCTCGCGCTCAACGGTCACCAGGCCGGCCGCTTGCAGCACGCGCAAATGTCGGCTGGTCGTTGGCCAGCTGCACGAAAATCGAGCCGCGATATCGCCCGCCGGCACACGTCCGCCGCGCGCGTTGAGCACGATTAGGATGTGCCGTCGGGTGGCGTGCGCCAACGCATTGAACACTGCGTCGATCTCATCCAGCTCTCTGATTGCACGGGACATGACCAATATTTAGCAAAGTCGCTAACTGAGTAAAGCGCCTGCTCGCTTCCGGTCGCGCATCCTTGCGCAAGGGCTTCGTTCGCTCAGGTCCAGCTGTGTGGGAATGCGGATCAGGCGATCCGAGCGGGGCGTCCCGATCCTTCGCCAGCCGCTAGCCTGCCGAACCCTTCGAGCGCGCCTCGGAGAGCGCGCGCAGCATCTCGGAGGAGAAGAGGCTGTTGGCGGTCTGCACGCTGAGGCCGACGTCATCGACGGACTCCGGCCCGCGAAGCACCAGGTTCACCATCTCCTGTTCGGCCTGCAGCCGCTCGGCGCGGCGCGCCGAGGCGTACTGGATGAAGCCCTCTTCGTCGCTGCTGGGGACGGTCGGCGCTGTGCGGGCTGGGCCCGCGCCGCCGGCAGGGCCCGAGGTCAGGTTGGCGTAGACTTCGGACACGGTCGCCGCCCGACCACCTCTGTAGAAGATGCCGCGGTTCGAGTTGGCGGCCTCCGGGAACAGCGCCGCGGCGTTCGCGCCCGGCGAGACCCGCACGGCGTCGATCAGCCTCGCCGAGCCCTGCGGGCCCAGTACGTGCGCGACGTAGAGCTCGCCGACGGTGGGCTCGCGCCCCACCCGGCCGCGCAGGTAGGCGGCGTGATCGGCGGCCAGCTCGCCGGCCATCAGCGCGGCGGCGTGGGGGTCCATCCTGAGGTCCATCACCGTCGCGCGCGCCTCGGCGCCGGGGACGTAGTAGCGTCCGTTCGGCCCTTGCTGGATCAGGTCGGCGTAGCGCGCATAGCCGTACTTCGCGCCGTGCTGCTTGAGAGTCGCGAGCCAGGTCTGGTCGAGGAACTGGAACAGGCCGGCGGCCGACGACGTGCGCGCCTTGGCGTTGGGATTGTAGCCGCTCTCGCGCTTGGCCGCGCCCATCAGGAAGCCGAAGTCGACGCCCGTCGCGCTTGAGGCGCGCTGGATCGCCGCCTCGACGACGCCGCGGATCGACTGCACCGACATGCGCTCCAGTGGTGAAGATTCGTGGTTAACCCGGCCTTAAGCGCCCCTGCGGCGCGATCGCCGCGCCGCAGATGACGCAAAGGAAACTTTACAAGCGCTGCAATCAGGATGACGCTACGTAAAGAAGGGGTCTCAGGGCCCCGATAGGAGCAACCCGCATGGTCATCCAAAGACCGATGGACGCCGTCTTCGTCCCTCTCGTCGCGACCGAGGAGCCGGACCGTCAGCGCAGGGTGCGCATCGCCACCCTGGCGGTGGCCGTCTCGATCGCGGCGCACCTCGCCGTCGGCCTCTACATCTACGAAGCCAGGTACGGCCTCGCGCCGGCGGCGGAACCGACCGACCGGACCATCACCACGACGTTCGTGCCGAACATCGTGGTGAAGCCGAACAAGCCAGTGTCGCATACCCGTCCCCCGCCCAACGTGCTGAGCCCGCGACGCAGTCAGACGCCGATCCGCAGCGAGATGGCGCGCCTGCCGCTCGCGCCGCACCCGGCCGTAGCGGTGCAGACCTCGGAGCCGCCCCGGATGGCGCAGGACGTGCTTTCGTTCGAGCCGGCTGCGACGAATCCGCCGCCGGTGATCACCTCGCCCGACTGGATCGCCAAGCCCGGCCCGACCGAGTTCTCGAGGCGCTATCCGCAGGCGGCGATCGATCGCGGCCTCTCCGGTGCGGTGTTGCTGGAGTGTGTCGTGGCGGCGTCCGGGGCGGTGCGTGACTGTTCCGTGGTCTCCGAAACGCCGCAAGGCGTGGGCTTCGGCAAGGCGGGGCGCGAGCTGGCGCCCTACTTCCGCATGAAGCCGCAGACCAGCGACGGGACTCCGGTCGACGGTGCGAGCGTGCGGATCCCGATCCGCTTCAGCCTGGCGCAGTAACCCGGGCCGGATCGAAAGCGCGGGCTGCGTGGCTCGTCCCGGCGCGGCCGGCGATCAGGTCGGCGACGATCTCGGCGACGAGCGGCGCGAGCAGCCAGCCGTTGCGGCGCGCGCCGACGGCCAGGATCACGCGCGGCGTCGCCGACGCGCCCGCCAGCGGCAGGCCGTCCGGCGTAGAGGCCCTGACTCCGACGGCCGGACGCCAATTCACGCCGGCGAGGCTCGGGCAGAGTCTCGCGCCTGACGCCTCGAGCCGCGCGACGGCCCCGGCGTCGATCGCGGCGCCCTCGACGCCTGGCTCCATCGTCGCGCCCAGGATCAGCTCGGCGCCGGTCGGGCAGAGATAGGCCTCGCGCGACCGCAGGGTCGGACCGGCCGGGAGCCGCGTCTCGGCGCGCAGGATGTGGCCCTTGATCGGCGCAATCGCGGCGAGCTCGGGCGCGAGAGCCTGGAGCGCGCGCCCCGCGCCGGTCGCCACCACCAGCCAGTCGGCGGAGGCGCGGCCGGCCGCGGTGATCTCCAGCCGCCCCGGTCGGAAGTCCCGGATTTCGGCGCCCCGGAAGCGCGCGCCTGCCGCCGTGGCGGCGCGCCGCATCGCGTCCAGCGTTTGCAGGGAACTCAGCCGCCACTCGTCCATCGAGCGCAGCCCGGCGAGACCAGGCCGAAGCGCAGGCGACAGGCGCGCGACTTCGGCCGCCGACAGCCGGCGGGCGTCCGCGCCGATCCTCGCGAGCGATTGCTCCCACGCATCGACGTCCTCCGGAGAGCCAGCCGCCACTGCGCCGCTGCGGTCGATCGCGAGCCCGAGGTCCCGAGCGATCGCCGGCCAGCGGTCACGGGCTTCGCGCAGCAGGTCGAACTGCGGCCCGCTCCCGGCATCGAACAACGTCTCAAATGCGGGCGCGAGCATGCCCGCAGCGACGCCGGAGGCGTTGGCGCCGGCCGGCGCGGAATCCGCCACCAGCACGCGGCCGCCGGCCCGCGCGAGCCGGCAGGCGATCGCAGAGCCCAACGCCCCTGCTCCCGCCACAACTATGCTCACGCCGCGCATGGCGCCTTGCACCCGCTGACGCGCGCGGGGTCAAGCGGAAGGGTGCGTCATCGGCGCCGGCTGGTCTCTCTCCCGTCGTCCGGGCCACAACCGGAGGAGCCGGCCACGCCCGACCCGCGCCTGCGACAGCGCGTCGCGGTGTCAGCGCGCGCCCCCGGGTCGATGAGAGCCCGCGCTGTGACTTTCGGTATAGTCTCGCTTCCCGGCGTTTGACTGCGCCGGGGATCGGTTAAGGCGAGTGGCGAAAAGAAGGCGTGGTCCACGCCGACGCAGTCAAGCGTGGTTGATTACGCCTGTCAGGCGAAGATATGCCCTCCTCCGCGCCGAGGGTGGCGACAGCGACGTCTGTTTTGACCGCCGTAACCCCGAGTAAAGCTCAACGCTTGAACTTGTTCAGTCGAATCGGGCACATACTGGACACATGCCCATTGCCTGAATTAGGACAGACGGTGGTGACGCCGGTTTGGCTTGAGTGCGGCGAATGTTCGCTTGCCGCATTGACACACTAGCTTCACAACAAGAATGGCGGTAGTGCACCCCTAGAGTTCAGCACCAGGAGACTCAATCAGATGGCTATGACGCGCCAAGGTCCCGACCCGATCGACGTCGCCGTCGGCGCGCGTATCCGTATCCGTCGTCGCTGGCTCGGCTTCAGCCAGACGCAGCTCGCCAACTCGCTTGGGATCACGTTCCAGCAAGTTCAGAAATACGAGCGGGGCGCGAACCGCGTTTCGGCCTCGATGCTGGTCAAGATCGCGGCCAAGCTCGAAACCAGCGTCGCCGCGCTGGTCGGCGAGGACGGTCAGCAACCGGTCGAGGCGATCATCTACGCCCAGCTGGCGACCCCGGGGGCGACCGATCTTCTGGCTGCGTTCGCGCAGATCCAGGACGGCGAGGCGCGGCGCGCGCTTCTGACCGTCGCCGAAGGCCTGGTGCCGGCGCGCAAGACCCGCGCGGCCGCCTAGGCGGCGATCAACGAAGAAAACAGGCCGCCGCCAGTCAGGCGACGGCCGCTAAGCTAGTGTCCGACGCCGGCGCCTGCGCCGGCGTTGACGTCTGCGCCGGCCTTGGACGCGTTGGTCTCGGCGCTGGCCGAAGCGCCGGCGGTCCCCGTCGCGCTGGCCCCCGCCGCCTTGGCCGATGTGTCCCGCGCTGCGCCGGCGGCGGCGGACGCACCGGCGTCAGTCCCGACCGTCGTCTTCGGCTTGTGCGTGTCGCTGTGACCCAGGCGCGTCGCGGTCGACGTGGTGGTCGTGACGCTGGGATCGCCGGGATTCAGCGGCGCGTTCACGGCGCCGTTCAGCTGCCCGCCGCCCGCCTGCGTCCCCGCGACGCCGTGCTCCAGCAACTGGGCCTGCGCCGCGCTGGCGATGGCGAGAACGCCGCCGACCGCGGCGGTGAGAAGGATCGAAGAACGGCGCATCGGCGTCTCCTTGGGTTCGCGCGCGGGCGGCGAGAGCGAGCCGGCGCGCCTCTAATACTCTTGCGGCGGTGTTTCGTTCCCGCCGCGCCCGCGCTCAGCCCATCGCCGAGCGAAGCAGTTCCATCGCGCACTTGGCGAAGGCCTCCATGTTGGCGGCGCGATCTGAACTGCCGGTCTCCAGGGTAAACGCCATCTCCGCCGGACCTGCAACTGCAACGCAGGTATGGCCGGCCGCATCGCCGTAAGGATTGCCCGTTGGTCCCGCCGCACCGGTCTCGGAGAGCCCCCAGTCGGCGCCGAGGTTCTCACGCACCGTGCGCGCGAGGATCAGAGCGTAGGGCTCGCTCGCCGAGCGCACGCCGGCGACGTCCTCGCGCCGCAGACCCAGGAGGCTCATCCGCGCCTTGCCGGTGTAGATCACCCCGCCCCCGAGGAAGTAGGCCGAGGCGCCGGGCACGGCTAGCAGCGCGGCCGAGATCAACCCGCCGGCGGACGATTCCGCGACGGCCACGGTCTGGCCGCGCGACTTCAGCTCGGCGGCGAGCGCCTCGGCGACCGGGGCGAGCGCGTCGGTCATGGTCTATCTCCCATCTGGCGCTCGCGCGAGCCAATCGGTAGTCAAGGCGCTGACATGGCGCCGCGCCCCCTCCTCGCCCTCGCGGCGACCCTTCTCCTCGGACTTAGCCTGATGGCCTGCCACCCGCAAACCCGGGCGGCGTGCCCGGCGGGCGAGCGGTGCCTGGAATATGGCAACACCTCAGATCCCAACACCCTCGATCCCCAACTCGCCCAGGCCACCAACGAGTCCGCGATCCTGCGCGAGCTGTTCGAAGGACTCTACGCGGACGGGCCGCGCGGCGAGCCGATCCTGGGCGTCGCCGCGAGCGCGCAGCCGAGCGCGGACGGCCTGACGTGGACATTCAAGCTGCGCCCTTGGGTGTGGTCCGACGGCGTCCCGCTCACGGCGCGCGACTTCGTCTTCGCCTACCGCCACATGCTCGAGCCGCAGACCGGGTCTTCCTACGCCTATCTGCTCTACGTGCTGAAGAACGGCGCGGCCGTGAACGCCGGGCGCGCGCCAGTGGAGTCCGTGGGCGCTCAGGCGCTCGACGACGAGACGCTGCAGCTGACGCTGGAGCACCCGGCGTCCTACCTGCCGCAGCTGCTGAAGCACCAGGCCTTCTATCCGATCCCGGCCCACGCCGTTCAGCGCTGGGGCGCCGACTGGGTGAAGTTGGCCCACTACGTCGGCGACGGGCCCTACGTGCTGAAGGACTGGCGGCTCGGCGACTATGTCCGCATCCAGAGGAACCCTCGCTACCCAGGCGACGCGCCCGGTTGCTTCGACCGGGTGAACTTCTACCCGACCCCCGATCCGATATCGGCCGAGCGCGAGGTCCTCGGTGGGCAGCTGGACATCAACAACGCCGCCGTCGCCAACCGTCTGCCGCACCTCAAGGCCAACCCTGCTTCCGCAGCGTTCGTGCGCAGCTACCCCTACCTCGAGACGACCTACATCATCTTCAACACCCGCAACGTGCCGCCCCTGCAGGCCCTGGCCGTGCGCCAGGCGATCTCGATGGCCATCGACCGGGACTTCATCGTCAACAAGCTCCTGCGCGCGGGCGAGGTGCCGACCACCTCGTTCGTGCCGGCCGGGATCGCCGGCTACCTGCCCAAGACGGCGCCGCACCCCAAGCCCTACTGGGCCGACTGGCCGTTGGCGCGCCGCCAGGCGGAGGCGCGACGCCTGCTGGCTGGGGCAGGATTCGGCCCCGGCGAGCGCCGGCTGCGGTTCGAGCTGAAGACGATCATCCGCCAGGGCACGCCGGTCGCGGCGCAGTCGATCCAGGCCGACCTCAAGGCGATCGGCGTCGATGTCGGGTTCCGTCAGGAAGACGGCGTCGTCATCTTCGAGTCCTACAACATACGCGACTTCCAGCTCGGCATGGCCGCCTGGGTCGCCGACTTCGACGATCCGATGACCTTCCTCACGCTGATGAAGTCCGACACCGGCCAACAGAACTACGGCGACTACAAGAACCCGGCCTACGATGCGCTCCTGAACGCCGCGGACGCAGAACCCGACGCCGGCAAGCGCGCGGCTCTCCTGGCGCAGGCCGAGCAGCTGATGCTCAACGACGCCGACGTCGCGCCGCTCTACAACGACGTGAACCTCAACCTCGTGAGTCCGCACATCACCGGCTGGGTCGACAACGACGCGGACGTCCACCCGATCCGCTACATGTGTCGCAATGACGCACCTGGGGCGGCGATCGAAAAGCCGTCATGAGCGTTCCTCGACACGCTTCGCTTACGATCTGAAACTAGAGAGCCACGCTTCGCTTCGAGGGCGGCCGTTCCGATGGCGATCTTCGCCGATGTGATGATGTTGGAGGCGCCCGAGGCGGCGGCTGACGAAACCCCGCAGGTTCGTCCGCCGGGCGGGCTCGTATTCGTCCCGGAGACGTTCTTTCTCGGTCGCACCGAAGGCGCGGGGGTCGTGCGCGATCCGCTCGGACGCATCGTCCGGCGCTGCGTGATCACGACCGAGGGCTCATTCAGCGCCAGCCGCAGCGCGCTGCGGTTCGACGAGACCTTCGCCTACGACGACGGCGAGGTCGACGTCTGGCGCTGGGCGATGCAGGCGGGGCGGGACGGCCGCTACGTCGCCGCCGAGGCCAAGGCGGGCGCCGGGATCGCCGGCGAGCGGCGCGGCGGCGAGTACGTGCTTTCGTTCCGACGTCCGGTCGGACGCGCGACCGGGCTGCTGGCGCCGCGCTTCCGGTCGCGCTTCACATTGCTGTCGCCGGATCTCGCGCTGAAGCGCGCCGACGTCAGCCTGTTCGGGGTGCCGCTCGGGCAACTGAGCGCCGTGCATCGCCGTATTGTGCGCTAAGGCGCGGATTCACCACGTTTTTCAGCGCGTCCTTAACCTTTCTTGCGCAACTCTTACAGCCGACTTGACGCAAGAGGGCCCCGCCATGGGCGCGTTCGGCGAGTTCTTAGGCTTCGATGGCCGCATCGATCGGGTCGGCTACCTCTGGCGCTCGGTCGCCGCCGTTGCTCTGATCGTCATCCTGGCGTGCGCCGGCGCGGCGCTGCTGATCAACGTCGTGCGCCCGACCGGCGCCGAGCGCTACGAGGTCGGCTCGCAGGCCCTGACCGACGCCATCGTGCTGCTCGTACTATGGTCGACCATCGCGCTCGCGAGCCGTCGCCTGCGCGATATGGGCCTCGAGCCCGCGCACATCGTGCCGCTCTACGTGGCGCTCTGGGTCGTCAACGTCGTGCTGCTGGAGCCGCTGAGCCGTCAGACGCCGGAGGCGTTCGGGTCGCTGGAGGCGGCCTGGACCGTGCTGCAGGTGCTGGCCGTCGTCCCGCTGCTCTTCTGGCCAGGACGCGAGGTCGTGACGCCGCTGGCGCGCTTCGACCGTCCGGAGCCAACGGCCTACCTGAACTGGCGCGAAAGCGGCGGCTGAGACTCCTCGCGACTTGACCTCGCCGTCGTTCGCCCGCAACAGGGCGCGCCATGGCAGACGAGACGCCGCCCGAGCTGCTGGAAATTCGCCACTCGATCGACAACATCGACGCGGCGCTGGTCCATCTGCTGGCGGAGCGATTCAAGCAGACACGCAAGGTCGGCGTGCTCAAGGCCAACATCGGCCTGCCGCCGGCCGATCCGGCGCGCGAAGCGCGGCAGATCACCAGGCTGCGCAAGCTGGCGGTCGAAGCCGACCTCGACCCCGAGTTCGCAGAGAAGTTCCTGAACTTCCTGGTGAAGGAAGTGATCCGCCACCACGAGATCATCGCGAACGGCGGGCGGCCCTGAAGCTCACGCGAACGTCGCGGCGATGTTCGGATCGCCGCGCTGGGCGCGGTAGACATAGAGCTGCAGGCCGGCGAACAGCGGCGCATTGATCCCCGCCCCGACTGCCTGACCCACGATGCCGACCCAGAGCTGCACCGCCTCGCGGTGGCCCGTCAGCGTCGCCCCGAGGCCGATCACGAAGCCGGTGACGGCGCCGACGACGAACTCGACGAGGTAGATCACCAGTATCCCCGCGAGGACGGCGCCGACAACGCCGCGGGTCATGGCCCAGGACCGGCCGAAGTCGAACTGCCCCGTGTCGGCCGCCAGCGGCGTGACGAGGGCGAGGCGGACGGCCAGGTAGAGCAGGCCCACGAACGTCGGGAGCAGGATCACCGCCGTGCCGACGCCCGCCGGCCCCAGCATCAACTGATACAGGGCCGTCATCTTCTCGGCTTGCGTCCCGTTCTGGAAGGCCTGCAGGGCGGCAGGGTTGGCGCTCGCCGACACGCCCAGCACGATCGCCCAGATGAAGAAAGCCACGACAAGGATCACGCCGATCAGCAGGCCGACGAGCAGGTTGGCCCCCAGCACGCGCCATTCGAGCCCGCCCCAGCGGAATCCGGCAGGTCCCGGGGCGTAGCCGGCGTCGCCGGGATGATCGCCGGAAAGCCGGACGCGATAGAGCGCGCCGGTGGCGGCGGTGGTTGCGAAGACGAGCACGAGCGCGCCCAGAAGCGGCGCGAACAGCCACTCGCGCTTCAGAATCTGGATCGCCTGCAGGGCCGCGGCGAGCCAGACCAGCAGCATCATCGCGCCCCAGGCGCCGCGCCAGCCCTCGACGACGAACCGGAGCGTCTCGCCAATCGTCGCGCCAAGCTTGACCTTCTGCATGCTCGCCTCCCGCGTCGGCCCAAGGGTTGCGCGAGCGCGGTGAAGGTTGCAACCCGGCGAAGCTCAGACCTGGGCTTCGAAGAAGTCCTCCGGGTCGTCGACCTCGACCAGCCGGCCGCGCCGGATCTCCAGGAACCGCGTGGCGGCCGTGCGTGTGAAGTAGCGGTCGTGGGACACGAAGAGGCACGCGACGTCCGTCCCGTCGAGCTGGGCTTCGAGGTCCTCCTGGCCCTCGATGTCGAGGTGGTTGGTCGGCTCGTCGAGCAGGTAGAGGTTCGGGCGCTCCGCCTTCAGCTTCAGGAACATCAGCCGCGCCCGCTCGCCGTGGCTCAGGAGCCCGATCGGCTGGCTCTGGCGCCGAAAAGGAAAGCCGGCCTTGATCAGCGACTGCACCGCCTCGTGCTGCGTCACGCCGTCGACCGCCGCCAGGTATTCCGTCAACGACTGGTCGAGCGGCAGGTCGGCCATGGCCTGGTCGAAGAACGCCAACCGTGCGCCCGGATTGAAACGCACTCGCGCCTTGCCGTCGTAGTGCCCATCGCGCTCGGCGAACGCCTGGGCCAGCGCGCCGAGCATCGTCGACTTGCCGGCGCCGTTGATCCCGAGCAGCGCGATCCGGTCGCCGGCGCGCACCGCCAGACGCTCGATGGTGAAGAGCGGCCGCTCGTCGGGCGCCATGACGGTGAAATTCTCGATCCGCAGCGCCACCTTGGCCTCGATCTCGCCTTCGCCGAGCTCGAGACGACGCTCGCGGGCGGAATAGACCTGGGTCCGAGCGCCTTCGAGCCGCTCGATGCGCCGCTCCATGATCTTACGCTTCTTGTCGAACTCGTCGTTCTTCTGCGCCCAGACCTTGTATCGGCGGCAGGCGTCCTCGAGGCGGCGGATCTCCTTCTCCTCCAGCGCCCGCCGCCGCGCGTCGGCCGCGTCGCGCTCGAGCAGCGCCTGGCGCGCGGCCGAGAACGGGGTCTTGAAGCTGTGCGCGCCATCGCTGCGCATGAAGAGGGTGCGAGTCGTCACCCGGTTCAGGAACGCCCGGTCGTGCGAGACGATCAGCATCGGCAGCTTGATCACCTCGGTCAGCCAACGCTCGAGCGTCGCGATGTTGGCGAGGTCGAGGTGGTTGGTCGGTTCGTCCAGCACCAGGATGTCGGGGTCCTCGAGGATCGCAGCGCACGCCACCAGCACCAGCCGTTGCCAGCCGCCGGAGAGCGCGGCGTAGTCACCCTCGGCGATCGAGGGATCCAGGCCGATCTCGTCGAGCATGACCTCGATGCGCCAGTCCTCGCCCTCGGCGCCGCCCTTCGCGAGCGCCCGCTCCATCACCTGGCGGACGGTGAGGCCCTCGAACTCGGCCGGAATCTCCTGGGGCACGTAGCCGACCTTGGTCGAGCGCGAGCGGACGATGCGGCCCTCGTCCAGCTCGAGCTCGCCCGAGAGGCACTTCAGCAGCGTCGACTTGCCGACGCCGTTCTCGCCGACGAGCGCGGTCTTGGCGTCGTCGAGCAGGAACGAGACGTGCCGAAAGACGTAGCCCTTGCCGTAGGCGAAGCCCGCGTTGTCGAGGCCGAGGGTGGACCATTTGCCGGCCATGGCTTGCGCGCCGCCTCCGGCCGGCGTTGGAAGATTCGAAGCCGCCGCTGATGATCCCGCCGCGCGCCGCCGTCAAGCTAGGCGCTGGCGAACGTCGCTGCGACGGCGACCGCGCCGTCGCAGCGCACCGCGACGACGGTGTTCGGCTCATCGCCCCGCCGCAGCCGCACCGGCTGGTTGACGAACAACGGGGCGAGCGCGCGGAAGCCGAAGGTCCTCAGCGATCCGCCCGCCAGCCGCGCGGCGAGACCGCAGAGTTTGGCCGCCGTGAATGGCCCGTGGACCACGAGGTCCGGATAACCTTCCTCCTCGCGCACGTAGGCCTGGTCGTAGTGGATGCGGTGGCCGTTGTACGTCGCCGCCGAGTAGCGGAAGAGGTCGACCACGCTCGGCCGCCAGAGCTCGCCTTCGCCGCCCGCGCCCGTATCGGCCACCGCCGGCGTCGCCTCGCCGGCCTCGCGGTAGACGATGGTCTGGGTCTCGCTGAGCTTCGGCGCGCCGCCCTGGCTGAGGCGGCGCTCGACGTCGACCAGCACCAGCTCGCCGGTCCGGCCCGAGCGCCGTCGCACGTCGGCGATCGTCTGCGCGAGCTCGGCCGGCGCCCCGAGGCTCAGCGGCGCCTCGAACCGGAACTCGGCGGAGGCGAACATGCGCCTGGGCAGCGTCACCGGCGGCAGGAAGCGGCCGCGCTTGGGATGCCCGTCCGGTCCGAGCTCGGAAGGCGCCACGGCGTCGTTGAAGTAGGCCCAGTGTCCGAGCGGCGGAAAGTGCGTCTCGACCTCGAGCGGCTCGCCCATCGCCGCCGCGTAGCGCCGCGCGAGCTCCGGCTCCAGCACGGCCGCGTCGGTCCGCGTCCGCCCGATCCAAGCGGCGAGGTCGTCGGCCATCACACGCCCCCCATCGTCGCGCTTCGGCGCTGGCGCGCCTCGCCTGCGACACTTCCCCCCGCCAGCGGAGAGAAGAGCGGCAGCTCCTCACCTCGCGG